>JBDGTC010000086.1:0-19383 GCA_042217215.1 Halobacteriaceae archaeon | reverse complement strand
CCGGGCGTACCACCCCACGACGCCGGAGATCCTCGACGGGCTGTTCAGGGAGGCCACTTCCGAACTCTCCCGATGATCACGACCCATTCCACCCGGAGTCGCGACTCGAGCCGGTGGACGGCGTCCACCGTGATGTCCGGATGTTCGGGGTCGCGGGAGAGCGAATCGATCCGTCCCCGGACGGGACGCGAACCGACGGGTGGTGTACCGGCCACATCACGGTACCCGAACCAGGCACACTATCACTGACATGCACAGCACCAATCCGGCGACCGGCGAGACGGTCGAAACGTACGACGAACACACCGCACCCGAGATCGAGACACGGCTGTCGAACGCACAGACTGCATTCGACTTCTGGCGGGAGCGAACGGTGGCGGAACGCGAGGCGCACCTCGACACGGTCGCGACGCTGCTCCGGGAGCGAACCGGGGAGTACGCGGCGCTGATGACCCGCGAGATGGGCAAGCCGATCGCCCAGGCCGAAGCGGAGGTCGAGAAGTGCGCGTGGGTCTGTGACCACTACGCCGAACACGCGGGGCAGTATCTCCAGGACGAACGGCACCCGAGTCCCCCCGGGGCGAACGTGCAGACGGTGCACGAACCGCTCGGCCCCGTCCTGGCGGTGATGCCGTGGAACTTCCCCTTCTGGCAGGTGTTCCGGTTCGCCGCGCCCTACCTGACGGCGGGCAACGTCGGCCTCCTGAAACACGCCTCGAACGTGCCGGGCTGTGCGCTCGCCATCGAGGAGGTGTTCCGCGACGCTGGCTATCCCGAGGGAACGTTCCAGTCGCTGCTGATTCCCTCCGACCGCGTCGACGACGTCCTCTCGGACGACCGCGTGACCGCAGCGACGCTGACGGGGAGCGGTCCGGCGGGGCGGGCCGTCGCCTCGACGGCTGGTGAGAACCTCAAGAAGACGGTTCTGGAGCTGGGCGGGAGCGACCCGTACGTCGTCCTCGACGACGCGGACGTCGAGGCCGCCGCGACGACCGGCGCCTGGGCGCGCAACCTGAACGGCGGCCAGTCCTGCATCGCCGCGAAGCGGTTCGTGGTCCACGAGGCCGTCTACGAGGCGTTCGTCGATCGGTTCGTCGCCGCCGTCGAGTCGCTTACCATCGGCGATCCGATGGACCGGGAGACGGACGTCGGTCCCCAGGCCCGACGGGACCTCATGGAGGGGATCCACGACCAGGTGGTGGAGAGCGTCGAGGCGGGTGCGACGGTGCTCACGGGTGGCGAACCACTCGAGCGTGACGGCGCGTACTATCCACCGACGGTGCTCGAAGACGTCCCCCCGGGCTGTCCCGTCGACGCCGAGGAGGTGTTCGGCCCCGTGGCTGCGGTCTACCGCGTCCCCGACGAGGAGACGGCCGTCGAGAAGGCGAACGACACGGCGTTCGGGCTCGGAGCCAGCATCTGGACGGACGACCTCGAGCGGGGCGAGCGGATCGCCGGTCGCATCGACGCCGGCTGTACATACGTCAACGAACTCGTGAAGTCGGACCCGAGGGTTCCGTTCGGCGGCGTGAACGAGTCGGGGTACGGCCGCGAGCTCTCGGCTGCGGGGATCACGGAGTTCGTCAACCGCAAGACCGTCTGGGTCCAGGAACCGTCGACTGACGACGACGAGGTGCCGACCGAATGAAGGCGTCTGATCTCCTCGTGCGCTGTCTCGAACGCGAGGGTGTCGAGCACGTCTTCGGTGTGCCGGGCGAAGAGACCGAAGACCTCCTCTTCTCGCTTCGCGACTCGGCCGTCCGATTCGTGCCGGTCCGACACGAGCAGGGGGCGGCGTTCATGGCGAACGTCTACGGCCGCCTCACCGGCGAGGCCGGCGTCTGTCTCGGGACCCTCGGCCCCGGGGCGACGAACCTCGTGACCGGCGTCGCGGACGCGAACCTGGACAAGGCGCCCCTCGTCGCGATCACCGGCCAGGGCGGCCTGGAACGGCTCCACAAGGAGAGCCACCAGGCACTGGACGTCGTCCAGATGTTCGAGCCGATCACGAAGTGGAACACACAGCTCACCGACCCCGACATCGTCACCGAGTCCGTCCGGAAGGCCTTCAAGGTCGCCGAGTTAGAGAAACCCGGCGCGACGCACCTCGAGTTCCCCGAAGACGTCGCCGGCACGGAGACCGACGGAACCCCGATGGCCGCACGCGAACGGGTCCAGTACGCCGCCCCGGACGCGGAGCTGGTTGGACGAGTTTACGACCACCTCGACGCGGCCGAGCGACCGCTGATCATCGCCGGGAACGGGGCGGTTCGAACGGGTGCCGCGTCGCGACTGCGCGAGTTCGTCGAGACGACCGGCATCCCCGTCGCGTCGACGTACATGGGGAAAGGAGCCGTCTCGGATCGCTCGCCACAGTCCCTGTTGACGCTTGATTCGGGCGACCACCAGGAAGCCTCGGACGCGATCGAGTCGGCCGACCTCGTGCTCACCGTCGGGTACGACATCGCCGAACACGACCCGGCCGACTGGAACAGTGGGACCGACACCGTCGTCGTCCACCTCGACAGCGAGCCGGCAGAGGTGTACGAGGCGTACAACCCGAACCTCGAACTCGTCTGCAGTCTCTCGACGGCACTCGAGCGACTCACCGAGCGTCTCGAGGACAGCGACACGCAGTTCGACGAGACATGGTACGGCGAGCTCAGGGACCACATTCTCGCGGACGTCTCCGCCGACCCGTCTGCCGACGAGCCGTTCACCGTCCGGGGGGTCCTCCCGGTGTTGCGGGAGGTCATGGCCGCCGAGGACGTCCTGCTCTCCGACGTCGGCAGCCACAAGATGCGGATCGCACAGAACTTCCCCGCCTACGAGCCCAACACGTGCATCATCTCGAACGGACTGGCGTCCATGGGCATCTCGGTTCCGGGGGGTGTCGCCGCGGACCTCGCGACCGACGCCGAGGTCGTCGCAGCCACCGGCGACGGGGGGTTCTTGATGAACGCCGCCGAGATCGAGACCGCAACCCGGGTGGGGTGTGGCTTCACCGTGCTCCTCTTCACCGACGACGATTACGGGCTGATCTCCGAGAAGCAGTATGCCCACCGCGGGGAGTCGTTCGGGACGGGGCTCACGAATCCCGACTTCGTGGAGTTCGCCGAGAGCTTCGGGATCGAGGGCCATCGCCCCACGGAGTGGGACGAACTCGAGGGGACGTTGCGGGAGGCACTCTCGAGTGACGGGATGTCTCTCGTCGAGATCCCGATCGCGTAACCTCGGGCTCACTCCAGGTCTTTTCCGGCTCGCTCACGTACCAACGGGCGATGGCTCAGCGTCAGGATCACATCACGGTGTACTCAGATTACGTGTGCCCGTTTTGCTACCTCGGTCGACGCTCCCTCGACGCGTATCAGCAGACCCGGGATGATGCGCTCGAGATCGACTGGCAGCCCTTCGACCTCCGGAGTCAGAAGCGCGGACCAGATGGCGAGATCGACCACTCCGTCGACGACGGCAAGGACGAAGCGTACTTCGACCAAGTACGACAGAACGTCGCCCGGTTGAAAGAGAAATACGACGCCGACGAGATGCTCGACCTCGACGACCTGCCCGAGAACGTGGACTCGTTCGCGGCGCAGGTCGCCTCGTTCTACGTGAACGAGGAGTATCCCGAGCGATGGCTCGCCTTCGACGAGGCGATCTTCGAGGCGCTGTGGGTCGACGGACGAGACATCGGCGACGTCGACGTCCTGGTCGATCTCGCGAACGAGGTGGGACTGGATGGAGAGGACATCCGTGCGGCGGTCGCAGACGAGCAGTACCGCGAGCGCATCCGCGACGAATTCACCGACGCCCGGCAGGAGGGTGTGACGGGGGTGCCGACGTTCGTCTACGATGGATACGGTGCTCGCGGGGCCGTCCCCCCCGAACAGTTAGAACGGCTCGTCGAGGGGGCGTGAGACCGCCGGTTGCAGTCGGGTTCGACACGAACAGGCCTTCCCGGCACGACACCCGTGCGTTCGTCCCACCAGAGCCACTGTTGGGTGTCACGACCGAGCTGTGCCGTGTCGGTGGAGCGGTAACCGACGGCGCTCGCGTTCGACGTCGTCGACCTCCCGGAGTCGACCAGGTGCGCCGACGGGGCGTCGGACGTCGGCCCCCACGCCCCTGTCCCGCGACCAGCAGCCTCGTCCGCGACGCGGCCAACGAGGACACCCGCGTCGGCGATGTAGCGCAGATCCGGTCGAGCGTCGCGGGCTCCACCTCTACGGCCGGTCGCGGCTCGCCGGGCGGAGCTGACCGACGGAGGTGAACGGGATTACCCCGAACTCAGGCCGTAACGTGGCGGTTCGCGAGAAGTTATCCCGCCCGACCCACACTTGACGACGTGGAATCGGCGGTTCCGTGTCACGCGTTCCCTGCCCGGAGCCCACCCGCCGGTTCCCCCTGTCCTCCCCTTCGAGTGCTGGTGACTCCTCGTCGTGGATTCCGTCCCGGTGAGTCCACCTCCCTGCCCGAACCGCGCACCTCTCCGTCGCGTCATCGACGGACCGTGGACCGAGCGGACGTCGACACCCCGCTCACGAGCGTTCCACGCGAATCTCGATGTGGTTTCCCTCACGGAGGACGTACGAGCGCGGTGTCACTGGCTCGCCGTCCACCGGGACGGTGACGGTCGTCCCGGGCGCGGCGTCCCGGTACGTCGTCCCCCCGTAGGTCACCGTGTCCGCCGTGACGTTCAGCCCGAGTGTCCGCATTGCGAACCCGAGCGTCACGCCCCGGGCGTGCACGTGCCACCTGGTGCCACCGCCGCCCTCGAAGTGGAACGCGTCAGCTTGCATCTGGTACGCGGGTCGGCCGAAGTCGATCCGCTCGCCCCCGATGCTGACCTCGATGGTTCCGTGGTAGTGCACGCTCCAGAGGTCGGTCGGTTGGCGGGCAGCGCCTGCTCGCGCAGTGTGGCCGCCTCCCGGGGCCCGAAGGACGAGGACGATGACGATGGCTGCGAGGACACCGGCGACAAGCGCGCCCAGCGCCAGCGTCCGGGGGTCGACCCCGCTGTCGTCGTCCGCACGTCGCCGCTCGAGCCGACGCCTGTCGATCAGTCCGACGTCGTCTGCGTGCTGGTCTTCGAGGTGTGTGAGAGACGCTTCCTCGGTCGCGAAGGAGTCCTCGCAGTACGTGCAGTCCGGCATCGACTCAGCGGAGGTCGACCGCGAGCCGGTACATGCGCTTTCTGGCGTCGCGGAAGGACGGCCGCTCCTCCACGATCTGAGCCTCCCGTAACCGTCTCGCCGCGTCCCTGACGGTCCGCTGGGGGAGGCGCGTCTCCGCGGCCAGCTCGCCCTGCGTCAGCGTCCCCTCCTCCTCGAGGACCGTGAGGACGAGCTTCGCGCTGGGCGGGAGGTCGGCGAGTCGGTCCTCCGGTTTCTGTTGTTCGTCCGCCATCTCCGGGTCGGCAGGTGGCGTCTCCGGTGATCGGGTCACGGTGCTGTGTGGTCTCGAGCAGTCGCCGACGGTGCGGTCACGACCGTCCTCACCCCTCCGTCGACGCCATGTGGTCGGCGATGTCCCCGCGCTCCGGCATGCCGGTGACGCCGCGGTCCGCATCGACGAACACGGGGCACGCCCGACTGGCCGCTCACCGCCTTCACGTCCGCCCGCAGGAACCGGAACGGACTGACGTCGGTCGGCTCGTGTGGCACGTTCAGTCCGTCCAGAGTCCACGCGGCGGTCCCACGGGAGGCACCCCCCGCCGGACGATACAGCTCGAACATCGTGATGACTCCGATACGGGGAGGGCGATGATAAACGCGAGCGGAGGACGCCGTAACCCGGTTACTCGGCGGTTATCGCCCGGTCCGGTCACGGACTATCTCGGCCGGGGTGTCGAGAGCGCCGTCCGGGGCGGCCGCCACTCGCCTCACTGTCCCGGGTGCGCGGGCACGTGTCGTGCCCTCACGTCGACAGGGCGTCTCTCACTGCGCGAATCGCCCTCGAGAGGACGCCCCCGTGTCGTTCGCCCGCGGCGTCCCCCGCGTCGACTTCGAGGTGTTTCTCACCCGCACGGATCGGGACGTCCAGCCAGTTCTCACGGGGGATCAGGGGGCACTCGTAGGAGTCGTCGAACGCACAGAACGGGCTGTAGGCCCGGTTGAAATCGAGGACCCATCGCCCGTCGTCGAGGCGGTCGTCTCCCTCGAGGTCGAGGTACCTGCCCGCGGGGTAGGTCGACTCGCCGTTCGTCTCGTCGCGGAACGGTACCCAGAGGCCGTCCTCGTCCGGGGCGTGTCTGAACGCCGTGAGCGTCACCGTCTCGTCCCCGACGTCGAACTCGAACTCGCCCCACTCCCGGAACGACTGCGAGCCGTCCCGTGTGGTCTCGACCGTGACCGACTCGGCCTCGTCGAACTCCCGCAACTCGAGTTCGAAGCGAAGTGCCTCGTTCGGCGGGAAGTAGTCCAGTCCGTCGAACCCGTCCCGGGCGGCCGGTGGCAGCGGTGAATGGGGGTCGGTCGCGAGGAACTGGTCCTTCCGGGATCGGTGTCGGCGCAGGTCCTCCTCCCACGTCATCGTGATCTAACGGGGGACGCCCAGTCGTAAATCGATGGTGGAGCGGGCGCGATTCGCCCGTACTCACTCCAGGCACGGTTCGAAGACGAGCGACGTGTCCTCGCCCATCGACCCGCCGCCGGTGAACGACTCGACGCGGAGGGTGACCTCGCGCGTGATTCCACAGCCACAGTTGACGAACTCCACCCACTCGTCCCCGACGCTCACCGCTCCCCGGTGTGCCCGACGGAGATATCGCCGGTACGACGAGGCGTCCATCGCCGCCGCGGTGCGGTCGTCGGCCGGCAGGAACGAGAGCGTGATCGAATCGGCGGTTGCCGGCGGTCCGTCGCTCACGTCCGGGTCTCTGTTCGAGACGTCAAGAGCTTCCCGCTCCCGGCGAGGCCCGCGTCCGTCGCCCTGGACTGACCCAACGCGAGGGCCGGCCACGTGGGGGCGGTTGTCTCCGGAATGGCGTCCCCCGCGGGTTCTGGGTCCTCGACCGGCGCTGGCCGCCTCGCCATCGACGGCACATCCGTCCAGCGCGCCGACGGGGTCGGGTGGTGAGACGTCCGTAACCGGCTTACCGACAGCTCAGGGTACATTCAAGAGCACCGGTCTCGTCTGTGGTACTGATGTCACACGACCACGACGACGCCCACGAGTGTGGCAAGTGCGGGCAGACCTTCGACACGGAGTCGGACCTCAAGGACCACGCCCGTGACGCCCACGACATGGACGTCTGAGACGCGGGGTCGACTCGACTCCACGACGGCGGACGAGGTCGGGAGCTACCGGTTTCGACAGGTAACCCGGTTACCGCTCCCTCAGCGCACAGTTACCAGCCACCGCTCGGTACGGTGGTACCCGGGGTAACTCCGATGCGCGACCGGATCGGCTCGGCGACGTCCGCACCCCGCCGACGGCGGTGCGGGCGTTGGTGGCGCGGAGTGCCTCGCGATTAACGACACGGGACACACTGGTGATACACCCATGGTGACACTCACGAGCGGACTCGTCGGCGGACTGGTGGCAACGATCGTGATGACCGTCTTCATGATGGCCCTCTAGGACGACTCGCCGCCCCCGACGGCGCTCTTCTGGGCGACGTACGTCGGGGACGGCCAGCCGGGCGACTACATGATGCAGGGGATGGTCCTGCACCTGCTCTACGGCATCGTCGCCGGCGGCGTCTTCGCCGCGGCGATTCCGGCACTCGGATTCCTGAGCGTGGCGTCCATCGGGCCGGCCGTCCTCTGGGGGCTCGTCTACGGCGTCGTGCTGTTCGTCGGGGCGGCGGTGTTCTGGATGAACCTCGTCCTCGGCCTGAGCCCGGAGCCGAAGATGGTGGGGATGTTCCTCTTCTTCCACCTGGTGTACGGCGCAGTGCTCGGTGCCTGGCTGGGTGCCGGCGTCCTCGCGTAGGTCGACCTGCGGTCCCTGCTGCCGGTCCCCCGCCCGCTCCCGTTCGGCCCCCGACCCGGAGCGGTTACGTCTCCCTCACTCCAACCGTTACGGTCCCCGGGCGCAACGTGCCTGCATGGCAGCACCCTTCGTCGTCGTGGGTGGCGACGCCGCGGGACTGAGCGCGGCGAGCAAACTCCGACGCGAGGACCCCGAGCGCGAGGTCGTCGTCTTCGAGGCGGGCGAGTGGGTCTCGTACGCCCACTGCGGGATGCCCTACTACGTGAAGGGCGCGGTCGACTCGCTCGCGGACCTGCTCTCGCTCTCGCCGGCCGAGATCGAAGACCGGGGCATCGACCTCCGGCGGAACCACGAAGTGCTCGCGGTCGACCCGGCCGCCCGGACCGTCACCGTCGAGGGCCCGGTCGGGCGATTCACACAGTCCTACGGCGACCTCCTCCTGGCCACCGGCGCACACGCCGTCTCCGCTCCGATCCCGGGCGCGGGCCTCGACGGCGCGTTCACGCTCCACGACATGGACGCCGCGGCGGCGCTCCGCGCCTTCCTCACCCCGCCGGCCGAGGCCGGCACCGCCGGCCCTGACTCCCCGGGGGCCCTCCCGGACGCCGTCGGCGCGGCCGGCGTCGCGGCGGACGCCGTCGACCGGGACCGCGTCGCCCGCTACGCCGGGATGGAACCCCCAGAGACAGCCGCCATCGTCGGCGGGGGCTACGTCGGCGTCGAGATGGCGGAGGCCCTCGTCGCCCGCGACCTCGACGTCCACCTCTTCCAGCGCTCGGCCCGACCGCTCCCGCCGTTCGGCGAGGCCGTGGGCGACGCCGTCGCGGACACGCTCCGGGAGCACGGCGTCACGCTCCACCTCGGCAGCGCGGTGGACGAACTCGCCGGCGACGAGCGCGTGGCGGGCGTGGTTGCCGGCGGGGAGCGGGTCGACACCGACCTCGCGGTGGTCGGCATCGGCGTCGAGCCGAACACCGACCTCGTGGACGGGACGGCCCTGCGGTGTGGCGAATCGGGTGCCATCGCGACCGACGACTACGGCCGGACGTCGGCCGCGGATGTCTACGCCGCCGGCGACTGCGCGGAGATGCGCCACGCCGTGACCGGCGAGCCGGCCTGGGTGCCCCTCGGCCTCACCGCGAACCGCGCGGGCCGGGCCGTGGGGCAGACGGTCGCCGGGACGCCGACGCCGGTCGGCGACGTCGCCGGAACGGCGGTGGTGAAGGCGTTCGACCTCGAGTGTGGCCGCACCGGCCTGCTCGCCCACGACCGCGCCGCGGCTGCCGGCTTCGCCCCGGTCTCCGAGACCGTCACCGCGTCCTCCCGGTCGGGCTACTACCCCGGCGCCGAGGACACGACCGTCACGCTGACCGCCGACGCACCGACCGGACGGCTCCTCGGCGGGAGTATCGTCGGCCGCGACCGCGCGGCAATCCGCATCGACGTCCTGGCGACGGCGCTCGACCGGGGCCTGACCGTCGCCGAACTCGAGCGTCTCGACCTCGCGTACGCGCCGCCGTTCAGCCCGGTGTGGGACCCGGTGCTCGTCGCGGCGAAGGTGCTGAACGGGTCGCTCCCGGCACAGTCGTGACCCCGGGCCGATGACCGACGAGACCGACCTCCCCGGGCTCTCCCGGGTGTTCCTGGCGGCCGTCCGACGCGGTGACGATGCGGCCGGGGCCCGGCGCCGGCTCGCGGACGCTGACGAGGCTGCACTCGCCGCACTCGAGACGGACGCCGCGACTGCGTTCTGGCTCAACGTGTACAACGCCGCCGTCCAGTTCGACCTCGAGCGCGATCCGTCGCTCTACGACCGCAAGCGTCGCTTCTTCGGCGCCGCCAGACACGAGGTCGCGGGGACGTCGCTCAGTCTCGACGACGTCGAGCACGGCATCCTCCGGTCCTCGAAGTGGAAGTACGGGCTCGGGTACCTCCCCCGCCCGTTCCCGAGCGACTTCGAGCGCAGGCACCGCCTCCCCGAGGTCGACCCCCGCATCCACTTCGCGCTGAACTGCGGCGCGGAGAGCTGTCCCGCGATCGCCGCCTACACGGCGGGAGCCCTCGACGACAAACTGGACGCGAGCACGCGGTCCTTCCTCGAGCAGTCGTGCACGTACGACGCAGCAACCGACGTGCTCCGCGTGAGTCGACTCTTCTTCTACTACCGCGGCGACTTCGGCGGTCGGTCCGGCATCTACGCGTTTCTCGAACGGTACGGCGTCGTCGAGGACGGGGCACGCCCCAGCGTGCGGTACGAGCCGTACGACTGGACGCGCCACACGGGGAAGTACCGCGAGCCGACCGCGTAGGACCGTCAGGTCGTCCCGTCGCCGGTCTTCACCCGATCGACGGTCGCCTTGACCGCCGACCAGTCCGGCTGGACGGACGGATCCGCCGTGCTCCAGGCGTACCGGATGGTCCGGCCACTGTCGAGGACGAAGACCGACCGCTTCGCGATCTGCTTGTGACCGTCGAACTCATCGTACAATACGTCGTAGGCCTGTGCGACGCTCCCGTCGCTGTCCGAGAGGAGGGCGAACCCCAGGTCCTCGGCCTTCGCGAACGCGCGGTGGCTGAACGACCGGTCCGTCGAGATGCCGAACACCGTGACGGACTCGTCCAGGTCGAACCAGGCGAGGTCGTGGAGGTCACACATGTTCTCGGTGCACGCCGGGTGGAAATCGAAGAGGTAGAAGTTGAGCACAACGGGCCCCGCCTCGAGAGCAGACTCGAGAGCGAACTGCGAGACGTCGGTCTCGGCCTGGCTCGGGTTCGTTCCGGGCAGCGTGAAGTCGGGGGCGGTCGTTCCGTGCTGTAGCATCTGTGGGGTCTTACTGTGGCGGCGTGTCGCTCTTCCCCGGGACGCCACGGCCCTGGAAGAACTCTCCGGACCAGCTCCCGATCCAGATGTCCTGATTCGCCGTGTACAGCGCCCACGCCGTCGTGAACGTGTCGTCGACAACGCTCCACTCGTCGGCCTCCGCGTCGTACTCCACCGCGTCGTTGTACACGGCTGCCTGACCGTACTCCCCGCCGGCAGCAGGCGGAAGGGGGAGTGTGAACTCGGCAGCTTCGTCGCGGCTGTTGGGGCGCTCGGCCCGCTGGAGGCGCCCGCGGTTGAACGTCTGGTTGAAGTATCGGGCGTAGACGCCCTGGACGTCCTCGCCGAGGACGGCGTCGGCCGCGTTGAGACCGCCGGTGACGTCCCCCGCGTCGCGGGACGTGATGCGGTAGGTCGCGTCGTCAGCGCCCGTCGCGAACGTCCCCGCCCCGTCGTCCCAGAGCTCGTCCAGGAGGTAGCCCAGCACGTCCCCGGCGAGGCTCCGGTGGTCGACGCCGTCGACCTGCGACGCCCAGAGGAGCCCCTGCCCGACCGCTCCCTGCGTCGCCGCCTGGTTGTGGGCGCCGTCCGCGACCCGTCCGCCGTCCTCGAGGTGGGCTTCTACCTCCGCCGCGAGTGAGTCCGCGTAGCTCGCGGCCGACGAGCGAAGCTCCTCGCTGCCCGCGTGCGTCCCGTACCAGCCGACCGCGCCGAGCACCTGCCCGAGGTCCCGCGTCGAGCCCATCTCCACGACATCGGCGGGCCCGAACAGGTCCATCGTCGCCTTCGCAACGCCGTCGGTTAGCTGCTGTATCTTCGCCGCCGGCACGAGCGGCTGGGGGTTGACGTAGCCGAACCAGCCGTTCTGGGCGAGGCTCGAGAGGTTCGAGAGGAACCACAGCATCGCCGCGTGGTGGCGCGGCCGCGCCGTGTCGTCCACGACCGTCCCGTCGCCCGGGCGGAACCCGGAGACGAGCTCGAGCGTGTCCCCCTTCGTGAGCGCACCGTTGCCCTCGGGTCCCCCGCCGACGAGCGTCGCCTTCACCCCGATCTGGGCGAGCGTCGCGAGCATCTGGGCGCGGAACTTCGCGGCGATGGCCGTCGGGAGCGTGTCGAAGTGCGACTGGAAGTTCTTCGCCCACGTCACGCCCTTGAGGTGGGTCCAGGCGACCGACGAGGGGCTTACGACCTTCGAGGACTTCGACTTGTCCCACGCGAGCGTGGACGCGTCCGGCCGACCGTCGCCGGCGTCGAAGACCGGCTGCTGGGTGAAGTGCGGGTCGCCCTCGGTGAAGGGGGCCATGTTCAGGTTCGGGTTCCTGATCGGGGGTTTGTCCACGTCGGCGTGCTGGAGCATCGCCGGGACCCGCTGGTCGAAGGCCTGCCGTTGCTGGTCGTTGTGGGGGAACAGGACCCCGTTCCCGCTCATGGCGATGTTCGTGCTCATGTTGTACAGCGAGTACCAGTAGGAGTCCCAGGTCGCGTCCTGCCACGCGTAGGCCGCGCCGTCGCCGCCGTCACTCGCGGCGATGCCCGCGACGTCGAGCAGCCGAGCGAGCTTCTCGGCGGCGGTGGACCGGGAGACGTCGTCGGGTGCGGTGGTCCCCGGTCCGTCCGCGGGACCGCCGGCGACGACGAGGCCGACCATCCCGAGCCCCTCGTGCGGGCGACAGTAGTAGTTGTACACGCCCGCCGTCTCGAAGGTGTGCTCGAACGTCTCTCCCGTCGACAGGATGCCGGAGTCGAAGGGAACCGCCCCTTCCGGGATGCGACGCGGGTGGTCGTAGTCCGGGTGGTAGGCGGTGACGGAGTGGCTCCCCTCGGCGATGGTCCAGGTCACCGTCGCGCCCTGCTCGACCCACACCACGGCCGGCGTGTTCACGTACTGCCCGGCGCCCCGGTCCGCATCGAGGACCGTCGCCTCCACGCTCGCCGACGACCGGAGGTCGTCCGGCCCGCCGAGCTGGTTGGCGCCGGGCGGGCCGTCGGCCGGCGCCGCCGTCCCGGGTGTCGACTGTGCCGGTGCCGTCGTCCCGGCGCCGCCCTCGTCAGCCCCGCCGGGACTGTTACAGCCCGCGAGGCTCCCAGCGGCCGCGACTCCGCTCCACCGCAGCAGTGTCCGTCGATCGACGTCGGTCAGGTCCATTACGACCCGAAACCAGGTAGTGTCTCGTAATCATATTTAGCGAACCTCCGGCTCACGGGGTGACTTCCGGGAAACCCTCCATCTGGGCCTTCCTCCGGGGTCGTCGACGTCTCTCAGACGAGCGAGGCGCTGCGGTCCTCGGGCTCGGCGATGTGCTCCAGCCCCCAGTCCCGCATCGCGTAGATGACCGGCTCGAGGGACTCGCCGTGGTCGGTGAGCGAGTACTCGACGCGGACGGGCTTCTCGCTGATGATCTCGCGGTTCACGAGCTGCTTCTCCGCTAAGTCCTCGAGGCTGTCCGAGAGGACCTTGCTCGAGATGCCGTCGACGTTCTCCTTCAGCTCGTTGAATCCACTCGGCCCGTGCTCGAGGAGGCGGTGGACGATGACCGGGTGCCACTTCTTCCCGATGAGCGAGGCCGTCGTCGTCACCGGACACCACTCCTCGCCGGCACACCACACGTCCAGCTTCTCGATTCCCCCGCTGCTCGCGGAGTCTCCGGTCATGGGTCGATGGAGGGGCCGGACAGCCATAATGGTTACTCTAGGGTACCCGATTACCGGGGGTAAGCTACAGCCAGGCCCGGCCTGCGCCGCCACAGTCAGTCGAAGGCGGGCAGAATCTCGGCCGCGATGGTCTCCATGTCCGCGGTGACCGCCTCGGCGCTCATCCCCGGGTAGTTGAAGCGGAGGAGGAAGTGGTCGGTCCCGAGCTCGTCGGCGTACCGCCCGAGCTGCTCGATGCAGTCGTCGGGGGTGCCGAGGACGACGCGGTCCTCGACGAACGCCTCGAAGCCGACCTCGTGGTAGTCGGCGAAGAACTGGTGGCCGCGGCCGGCGTACACCTCGTACTTCTCGCCGAGGTGCTCGCGGGCGCGCTCGAGGGCGGCCGCGCGGGTCTCGCCGAGGACGACGTCGCGCACGAGCGGGCGCTGGGCGGGCGACGCGTCCGCGCCGTGGTACTCCGCGAGCGCGTCGTCGTAGACCTGCTGCCGGCGCGCGAGCTGCTCCAGGTCGGCGACGGCGCCGGGCACCCACGCGTCGGCGCGCTTGGCGGCCTGCGAGAGGAGGTAGTCACCCCAGACGCCGTACCACACCTCCGGGTGGGGGTCCTGGACCGGTTTCGGCGTGACGCCGTACTCCTCGAGGTCCACGTGCTCGCCGTGGTAGGTCACGGACTCCTCCGTCCAGAGCTTCTTCATCGCGATGGTGGCCTCGACGGTGCGGCCCACGCGCTCGTCGAGGGGGACGCCGAAGGCCGAGAACTCCGTGGGGTCGTAGCCGACGCCGAGCCCGCAGACGAAGCGGCCGTCGCTGACCTGGTCGAGCATCGCGACGGCGCTCGCGAGCCAGACCGGGTTGTACAGCGGCGTGATGAGGATGTTCGAGCCGAGCCGGATGTCGTCGGTCCGCCCCGCGAGCGCGGCGAGGGTGACGAGCGACGCCGGCCACCACTGGTCGTCGTCGGTGTAGTGCTCCGCGAGCCAGACCGAGTCGTAGCCCAGCTCCTCGGCCCGCTCGACCTGCGCGGCGGTCCTCGCGAAGTCGGTGCCGCCCTCCAGGGGCCGGAGTCCGAACTGCATCGCCGGATGGCCGGCCGGGGCGGTGTTAGGTACTGCGGTCGGGGCGTGGTCGGTCACCCGTGGGCCGTCGGCGCGCGTCGACACCCGCCGCCGGCCGCCCGGCGCCGCGGGTCGACCCGGTCGCCGCCCCGTCAGAGCCTTTATGGCACTGGACCTCCGTCCGTAATCTATGTCGCGGAGGGGCGTGCGCCGCCGGCTCGTCCGCCTGCGCTACCGCCTCGAGCGGCTGCTCTCTCTCCTCCTGCTCGTCGTCCTGCCGGTCGCCCTCGTCGCCGGCGTCGTCTACCTCGCCTACCTCGGGATGCGGACCGAGGGGCCGGTGCTCACCGCCGAGCGGTTCCGCGTGCCCCCCGTCCTCGTCGAGGCGTGGGCGCCGGTGGCGGCCCACCTCTCGCCGGAGGGCGAACTCATCCTCCTCGGGACGGCCGTCCTCGCGGCGCTCGTGACGATGGCGTGGATCGCCGACCGGTACCAGGCGGAGTGACGGACCGCGCCCCGGCTCAGCCCGCGACGAGGAGCGCGAGGCCGGCGGTGACCACGGTGAGGAACCCGACCAGGACCGCGACCACGGCGAAGCCGAGACCGTAGGTCGCGGGCCAGGTGTCCTCCACGTCGCGCCGGGCGCGGCTGTAGGCGAACAGCCACACGACGAGGCCCGCGCCCACCGTCGGGATGGCCCCGCCGGAGAAGGACAGCTGCGAGACCAGCGCGAACTGCGCGACGAGGAGCCCGCCGGCGTAGACGAGGAGCGCCGTCGTGGCCGCCGCCGGATGCATACCGTCTCGGGGAGCCGTGGCGCAAAAAGTCACGCGGTCGCCCCGCCCCGACACCCGGCGGGACACACCGCGTGCCGCCCCGTCCCCGCGACCTGTCACGCGGGTACACCGACTCGGCGGCGTTTCCGCACGCGGACCCGACCCCCGACATGCGACGAGAGGCGCTGCGGTTCGTCGACCTCCTCTTCGAGCGGGACGGCATCGTCCAGGGGCTCGTCACGGCGATGTTCGTGCTCGCCTCGGAGTACTGGATGCTCGTGCTCTCCCCGAACGAGCTGTCCACGGCCCTGGCGTTCTCCGTCATCGCGCCCCTCTTCATCGTCGTCTACGCGTACTGGGACACCCTCGAGGCGGGCTTCGAGGAGCGGTTCCTCGAGCGCTCCTGAGTCCCGGCGCGCCACGGGCCACACCCGCCGTCCGCCGTCCCGCGGTCCGCCGGCCCACTCGTCGCCCACCGGGCGTCCAGCGGCCACCGACCGTTCCACGTCGCCGCTCGCAGCCCCGCCACACTATTGAGCGCGGGGGCTGTCCTCGGCCCATGCGCAGCTACACGGTCGGCCGGATCTGGGACATCCCCATCCGCATCAACGTCTCGCTGGTCGTCTTCCTCCCCATCCTCGCGTGGCTCATCGGGAGCGGGGGACAGATTCCCACGTACGCGGGGTGGATCGAGGGGCTCACCGGCGTCGCCTTCGACCTCGACGCGCTCACGGCGGGGTCGACGCCGTGGGTGGTCGGGACCGTGGCCGCGGTGGGGCTGTTCGTCAGCGTCACGCTGCACGAGCTCGGGCACTCGTGGGTCGCACTGCGGTACGGCATCGGCATCGAGTCCATCACGCTGTGGATCCTCGGCGGCATCGCGGCGTTCACCGAGCTCCCCCGCGAGTGGGACCGCGAGCTCTGGATCGCCGTCGCCGGCCCCATCACGAGCGTGCTCGTCGCGGGCGGCAGCTACGCCGCGCTCCTCGCGATGCCGGGCGGGCCGCCGACGCTCCGCTTCGTCCTCGGGTGGCTCGCTATCACCAACCTCGTGCTCGCCGCGTTCAACATGCTCCCGGCGTTCCCGATGGACGGCGGGCGGGTGCTCCGTGCGGTGCTCGCGCGCTCGCGGCCCTACGCCAGCGCGACCCGCACCGCGGCGCGCATCGGCGTGGGCTTCTCCATCCTCTTCGCCGTGGTCGGCGTGCTCACCGTCCAGCTCCTCTTCTTGCTCCTCGCGTGGTTCGTCTACACCGCCGCGACCTCCGAGTCGCGGACGGTCCTGATCGACGAACTCCTCGCCGGCCTCACCGTCGGCGACGTGATGACCCGCGACCCCGCGACCGTCGACGCCGACGCCTCGGTCGCGGCGCTCGGCGAGTCGATGCTCCGCGACCGGCAGACGGTGTACCCGGTCGTCGACGGCGAGCGCCTCGTCGGCGTCGTCGCGCTCGGCGACCTCCAGCGCGTGCGCCAGCAGGATCGCCAGACGACCGCCGTGGGCGACCTCGCGCGGGACGTGCCACGCGTCGGCACCGACGACGCCTTCGACACCCTCGCGACCCTCTCGCAGGCCGGCGCGACGAACGCGCTCGTCCTCGAGGGCGGCGTCCTGGTCGGCGTGCTCTCGGAGTCGGACTACGCCGCCGCGCTCACCTTCCGCCAGGGCTTCGAGAGCGCGCTGCCGGCGTGAGGGCTCCGCCCCGGCTCAGCCGGACGAACCCCCACAGTCGGCGCCCTCGAGGGCACCCGTGTGCAGCCTGACGTGGAGGTACTCGTGGGTCACGTCGGCGGCCCCGACGACGATGGAGACGACCCCACACTCCTCGCGGGACTCCGAGAAGCTCTCCGAGCGCTCCGCCGTCCGCCCGGGCCCCTCGACCCGGCAAAAGACGTCGTAGCGCGCGGGCGTCTGTGGCCACGGTCGCGTCGAACACGACCTCGTTGGTTGACTCCGCGCCCGCGTCCTCCGCCTTTTCCCCCGGGACCGTCACCGTCCGGTCGAGGACGGTCTCCCCGTTCCGGTCGAGTCGGACCGTCACAGCGACCGGCCGCGCGTCGCTGTTCGTCAGGAACACGTCGCCGACGACCGGCCCGGAGCGGAGCCGGACACAGCCCGCCGCGGCGCCGACGGCGAGTGGCCCCGCGCCCAGGAGCAGTGCGCGACGGGAGCGCTGGGTCATGGACTGTCGTACCGCGACGCCCGACGTAAATCTGCGGACGCAGGTTCGGCTGCCGGCCGGCCGTCGGCGGGCGTCCGGTCGGGGTGAGCCGTCCGGTCCCGCTGTTCAGCCCGGCGCCGGCGTCAGTCGCTCGCGCCCTCGACTCGCCGGCTGGCACTCGCGACGACGTCGACGCCCGGGCTGTACAGTACCGTCGGCTCACCGGGCGGCTCGGCGAAGCCACACGCCTCGAAGAGGCCGTTCTCGCGGACGACCGCGGCGGCCTCGGCGAGCCGCCACGGGTCGTGGCGGACCGCGGCGTACCGCAGCTCCCCGCCGGGCGTCTCCGTGTAGTACCGGTATCGCTCGGTGAGGAACCACCGGAGGCCGCCGGGCTCGCTCTCGGTCGGCTCCGCGACCGGGCCGTACGTCGCGTCGAAGGCCGCCGGCCGCGCGCCGGGGTGGCGTCGCCGGCTCGCGAAGCGCACCAGCGGCGCCCCGACGCCTGTCCCACCGGCCGACGACGGACGCTCGCCCGACTCCCGCGCACGCGTCAGCGCGTCGACGTCGCCCCACGTCGACGCGCCGTGGGCGGCCGCCGTCTCCGGGTCGAGCGCCTCCGGAGCGAGCGGCTCGTCACCGGCTCGACCGTCCCCGTGGCGCACGGCGAGCTCCATCGCGGCGAGGTGGTAGGGCAGGTGGTGGAGGAGGCGCGCGCCGGCGACGCCGAGGAGGCCGTCGGCGTCGAGCGTGAAGAAGTAGACGCCCGCGGCGTCGCCGTGGCTGACGTACGTGCGGAGGTTGAGCTCCGGCAGCGCGAAGCCCAGGCCGGCGGGGAGCGCCCGCGGGCGGACGAACGCGTTCGTGAACGGCACGACCGAGAGGTGGGCCTCGCCGTCGAACGTGTCGAGGGTCAGCGCGTCGGGGACGTGGGGACGGACGACCGCGGGGTCGACCGCCCAGTCGGCGAAGAGGACGTGGCGCCAGCCCATGTCGACGCCGAGGAGGCGGTCCCGGAGGGCGTCGGGGAGCGTCGGCATCGGGTCACGGTTCGCGCGCCACCGCCGTCACGCTTTGGGCGGCAGTGGACCGATCTCACTCGCGTTCGAGGTCCCGGTAGATCTCCGCGTGCTCCTCCATGTCCTGCCGGACGATGAGGCTGATAAGACGTCGGCGAGCCTCGGCCGGGGTGAGGTCCGCCGGCACGTCCGGGGTGGATTCGTCGGTCGTCACGGTCGGCGAGACGGGCTCCAGACACAAATCACTCGGGTCCGCTTCCCGGTCCCCCGTCGACGGTTCGCTCCGACCCCTCGCCGGGCACGCGCCGCCCGCGCCGGTCCGCACAGCCGCGACACAGCAGGCCGTCGGGCGTCGCCACCCGGCCGCAGCCCCGCCCGCACGCCGCACACGGGTCACAGGCCTGGCTCACGGCCCGCACACCCCCGCGTCGAGGGCGTCCTGCCGTGCCGCCGTCCCTCGGTCCGTCCGTCCTGCGATTCGTCTCCGTCGGTGTGTCTCGTGCATGGGGTCCTCCCTCGGCGCCGCGACGGGCGCCCGTACCGACGGCGAGGGCCCGCCCGTCCATCAAGGCGCGCCGGACCCGCGGTGGAAGTGAAAGTGCTCCCCCGACTACCGCCACCCTGGCGGACTGGAAGGGCGAGGGCTTCCGTCTGTTCGACCCGTATCGGCCGGTGACCCCACGCCGACCCCACGCGCCCGCACCCGCACCCTCTCGCTCGCGACCACGCTCGCCCGCTCGAAGTAGTTAGGCCGCCCCGATACCCGCGCCGGGCGACTCTCTGGGCACGGCACGGGAGCCACCCGCCGGCCGCGCCACCCGCCGCACCCACCGCGGCGCACCCACCACGACACCCACCGCGGGGCGCACACCGGCCACGACGCACCCACCGCGACGCCCGTGCTGTCCACGTCGCCGCGCCGACCCCGTCGCTTCGAGCCGACCCGGTCGCCGCCGCGCCGGC
>JBDGTC010000059.1:0-19745 GCA_042217215.1 Halobacteriaceae archaeon | reverse complement strand
CGCCCAGGACAAGGAGGACCTGATGGAGCGCCTGCGCGACCTCGGCTACATGTGACGCGACCCCTCGCTCGCGCCGCCTAGGGGAACTCCGTCGTCGCCCGGAACTCGCCGTACCGCGTCCCGATGTAGACGTTGAGCGCGCCGTACAGCGCCATCGACGGCAGGACCATCATCAGGACCGTCGACGTCGCCATCATGTCCGTGGCGAGCAGTCCGCCGACCCCGATGGCGACGAGCAGGACATAGGCCGCGACGGTCACGGTCCGGTTGTACTCCATGAGCGGTGGTTCTCGGGCACCGCACAAATCGTTTCGGCCGGCCCTGTCGGGTGTCTCACCGCTCTTGCTCGGCGACCACCCGCGCGTCCCCGGCCGGCCCGTGGGCGACCACGACCCGCTCGACATCGCTCGCCGGCGTCCCCGTCACCTCGTACGCCACCGCGCCGACACACTGCACGCAGACGCTCCCGGCGGGCGGGGCGGTGGTCTCGACGCGGAGGGTGACCGTCCCGTCCGCGCGGGTCACGTCGGCGAGGCGGGCGCCGTGGCAGGGCGTGGGCGCGCGGATCGCCCCGGTGACGGTCACGGCATCGCCGGCGACCGCGATCGACGCCCGCCCGTCACCGCTGACACACGTCGTCTCCGTCACCGAGAGCGACCACGGGCCGTCGTCTCCGGCGCTCTCGGGCGGGGTCTCGGGGTCCGACTCGTCCTCGGGCGGGTCGCCGGGACCGCCGGTGTCCGGGGGCGCGGTCGTGGGCGATCCGTCACCCGGGCTGGCCCGGCCCAGACAGCCGGCGGCGCTCGCGGTGGTGGCACCGAGGGCGGCGAGGAGGGCACGTCGCTGCATGGGCGGTCGTACGGCCCGAGGGGTCATAGCCGTGGAGGATAGGTGAAACGGCGGTTTGGGCCTCTCTGTGTCGGGGTTCGTCGGCGGCGGTCGTTGGGGTCCATCTGCCTCGACTATCCGATAGCCGCACCGCGCCTCGCGCGTGTCGGCTCGCTACGCTCGCCTCCCGCCCTCGGTCTCGAGGTTCGGCGGCGGCGGTCGTGCTGCGCGATGGCCTCGACCCATCCGACAGCCGCATCGCACCTCGCGCGTGTCGGCTCGCTACGCTCGCCTCCCGCGCTCGGTCTCGAGGTTCGGCGGCGGCGGTCGTGCTGCGCGATGGCCTCGACCCATCCGACAGCCGCACCGCACCTCGCGCGTGTCGGCGCCTCCGGCGCCTCCCGCCGACCGTCTCGAGGTTCTCGCGCCGCGCGCAGAGCGCACGGCGCGTCGAACCTCGCTCAGTAGAACTCCCGCAACAGGTCCTCGGCGCCCTCGGGCGCCCCGTCGGGGATCTCCGCCATGTTCTCGGTGAGGCCCATCTTCTCCTCGTACGACCGCGAGTCGGGGTCCTCGTAGATGACACCGACGTACTCCGTGTCGTCGAGGACCGCCTCCTCGGCGGCCTTCCGGTCCGTCGGGTCGTACTCCTCGTCCTCGGTGAGGTTCACGATGGCGTCCCGGAAGTAGTCGTAGGTGTCGACGTCGTTGAACGTCACGCAGGGGGAGAACACGTTCACGAGCGCGAAGCCGTCGTGCTCGATGGCGCGCTCGATGACCGCGGTGTGGGTCTGGGCGTCCGAGGAGAACGTCTGTCCGACGAACGTCCCGCCGGCGGCCATCGCGAGCGCGAGGGGGTTCACCGGCTCCTGGTGGGTCCCGTCCGGCGACGTCGAGGTCTCGAAGTCCTCGCGCGACGTGGGCGAGAACTGGCCCTTCGTGAGGCCGTAGATGCGGTTGTCCATCACGACGTAGGTCATGTCGACGTTGCGCCGGACGGCGTGGATGAAGTGGCCCGCGCCGATCGAGTAGCCGTCGCCGTCGCCGCCCGCGACCATGACCTCGAGGTCGGGGTTGGCGCACTTCACGCCGATGCCGACCGGGAGCGCCCGGCCGTGGACGCCGTGGAGCGCGTAGGAGCGCATGTACGTCCCGATCTTGCCCGAACAGCCGATGCCGGCGACGACGAACGTGTCGTCCGGGCTGTTCCCGGCGTTCGCCAGCGCCTTCATCATCCCGTTCATGGTGCCGAAGTCGCCACAGCCGGGACACCACGTGGGTTGCTTGTCCGTCTTGAAGTCCGTGAAGCGCACGTCTGAGCTCATTGGGTGGTCACCTCGTCAGCGTCGGCGGCCGCTGCCTCGGCACCGAGCGCGTCGGCGATCTCGTCGGCCAGCTCGTCGGCCTTGAAGCGCACCCCGGTGTACTTCGTGACGCGCTCGACCCGCGTGAGCGTGTCGTGTTCGAGGAGGTCGGCGAACTGCCCGTTCGCGTTGCACTCGACCACGACGACGTCCTCGGCGGCCGCGACGTCCTCGGAGAGGTCGGGCAGCGGGCTGAGGTACGGCACCGAGAGGAAGCGCACGTCGACGTCGCGCTCGGCGAGGAGGTCCATGGCCTCCACGACCGCACCCTCGTTCGAGCCCCACGAGACGACGAGGCTGTCGGCGTCGGGGTCGCCGAACTCCCGCACCGGCCACTCCTCCTCGCGCTCGGCGGTCTCGAACTTCCGGTTGCGCTTGTCGACCTGCTCGACGCGGACGTCGGTGTCCTCGGTCCGCCGGCCGAGCGCGTCGTGCTCGAGGCCCGTCGACATGTGGACGCCGCCCTCGGTCCCGGGCAGGGCGCGGGGGCTCACGCCGTCGGCGGTCGAGAAGTGGGGCTGGAACTGCCCCTTCTCGGTCTGCCAGGACTCGACCTCCTCTTCGTCGATGATCTTCCCGCGTTCGATCTCGACGGCGTCGAGGTCGAAGCGCTCGGGGGCGAACGTCTGCTCGGTCACCGCGAGCGCGAGGTCGGCGGTGAGGTACACCGGCGACTGATACTGCTCCGCGAGGTTGAACGCCTCGACGGTCTTGTCGAAGCACTCCGCGACGGTAGTCGGCGCGAGCACGAACCGCGGCACCTCCCCGTGGCCGCCGTAGAGCAGGGCGTTGAGGTCGCCCTGCTCCTGCTTGGTCGGCATCCCGGTCGACGGGCCAGAGCGCATCACGTCGACGATGACCAGCGGCGTCTCGCTCGTCGCGACCAGGCCGAACGTCTCGTTCATCAGGTCGATGCCCGGCCCCGACGTCGCCGTCATGGCCCGGGCGCCGGCTCGCGCCGCGCCGAGGGCCATGTTCACCGCCGCGAGCTCGTCCTCCGCCTGGAGGACGTGGCCGCCGTACTGCTCGATGCGACCCTTCAGGTACTCCATCACGTCCGTGGCGGGGGTGATCGGGTACCCCGCGTAGAAGCGACAGCCCGCCACGAGGGCGCCGAGGCCGATGGCCTCGTCGCCGTTGAGCAACACGTAGTCGGCGTCGGTGGTCTCGACGTCGTAGGGCACGTCCACGTCGGCGTACTCCTCCCGGACGTACTCCGCGCCGGCCCGCGCGGCCTGGCGGTTGTTCTCGACGATCGCCGAGCCCTTGTCGCCGAAGCGCTTCTCGAGGGACTCGTCGAGGTTCTCGATCGGGAAGTTCACCGCCTCGCAGACGGCGCCGAGGGCGACCACGTTGCGCATGATCGCGCCGCCGGCCTCCTCCGCGAGGTCCTTCAGGGGGACGTCGAGAGGCGTAACGCCCTCCGGGACCTCCTCGGCGTCGGTCCGGTCGGCGTCGAAGACCACCACGCTCCCGTCGTGGAGCTCGTCCCGGTTCTCGTCGATCGTGCGCTGTGTCAGCGCGACGAGGACGTCGAGCCGGTCCACGACGCTCTGCACGTCGTCGACCGACGTCCGGATCTTGTAGGCGGTGTACCCACCGCGGATGCGCGAGGCGAAGTCCTTCGACGTGAAGACGTGGCGCCCGGCCCGAGCCAGCGCCTGGGCGAAGATCTTCCCGGTGGAGTCGATGCCGTCCCCGGCCTCTCCCCCGACGGCCCAGTTCAGGTCCGCTGCGGCTGCCATCTCGCGTGGCTGGGTCGGGGCCGACAAAAAGGCTTCCGAAGGCCCAGTCGGGCCGAATCCGGCCCCTCGCGTCACCACCGCCGGACGATGGCAAGTGCCTTTGCCCCCGCGGCGCTCGCCCCCGACATGAGCGAGCCCTCGTCCCGCGTCGTCCGGGTCAGCGCCGTCCGTCAGGTCGGCCCGGACGCGGTCGCCATCGAGATCGAGGCCCCGGCCGAGTTCGACGCCCGGCCCGGCCAGTTCGTCAAACTCTCCGCGCCCGCGCTCGAGACCTCCCGCTTCTACTCGCTGTCCTCGCCGGACGTCGAGGACACCCTCGAGGTCACGGTCGCCGTCGACCCCGATGGAACACTCGGACCGTGGCTCGCGGACCGGGAGGCCGGCGACGAGGTCGAGGTCGCGGGGCCGTTCGGCAACACCTACTACGACGGCGAGGACCGCGTCGTCGTCCTCGCCGGCGGGCCGGGGGTCGGCCCGGCGGTCGGCATCGCCGAGCGCGCGCTCGCGGCGGGGAACGAGGCCGCCGTGGTCTACCGCGACGACGCGCCGATGCACGAGGACCGCCTCGCCGCGCTCTCGTCGATGGGGGCGACCGTCGCGCTGGTGGGCGAGGCCGCCGAGCGCGCCGACGTCGACGGCGCGGACCTCGCCGCTGACGCCGCCGACGTCGCCGCACCCGACGCCTTCGACGCGGCGGTCGCCGAGGCGGTCCGGGAGGGCGGGCAGGTGTTCGTCTACGGGTTCGCGGACTTCCTCGACGTGGCGACGGACGCCCTGGCCGCGGCGGGGTACGACCCGGACGCGGCGAAGGTCGAGAACTTCGGGTGACCGCCCGCGGCGAGCGGCCGGGGCCGACTCGTTAGGGACCGCCCGGTCAGGTCACGACGCGTCGAACGGCCGCACCGGCGACGACGACGAGCGAGAACAGGTACCCCCAGTAGAACGGGCCGGTCCCGGTCCCGTAGACCAGTGCGTCCACGGCCACGCCGAGGTCCCCGCCGAACATCGCGGGGGTCAGCGCCACCACGCCGACGTAACAGAGCAGGTAGAGGACCGCCACGTGGGGGAGCCACCAGAACCGGCGGTCGATGCCACCGCGCTTCCGCGTCACCCCGGCGAGAACCATGATGGATGGTTTACCGGTCTGGACTTCAACCTTTGGAGTACAGCGGTCCGGGGCGCTCAGCGCCCGTCGTCCGCCGCCGCCTCCGCTGGGTCCACGACCTCACCGCGCTCGGCGTCGACCCCGACCCGGTCGCACAGGTCCGCGAGCGGGCACGCCTCGGGGCCGTCGAGGCAGGCGGGCCGGCGGGCGGTGCAGTACTCCCGGCCGAACTGGATGGAGGCGGTGTGGCCGAACCCGCACTTCTCCGCGGGCACGTCCCGCTCGAGGACCTCGCGGATTCTCTCGTGGTCGGCGTCCGGCGGCGCGACGCCGAGGCGCCGGTAGATGCGGTGGACGTGCGTGTCGACGGGGAACACGCCCTCGCGTCCGCCCGCGAACAGCAGCACGCAGTCGGCGGTCTTCGGGCCGATGCCGGTCCAGGACAGGAGGCGCTCGCGGACCGCGTCCGGGGGCTCGGATTTCACGAACTCGTCGAACCCGCCGGCCCCGTCGAAGGTCGCGACGACGTCCTCGGCGATGGCCACGAGGCGCTCGGCCTTCTGGTTGTGCAGGCCCGCCTCGGCGATGGTGTCGGCGAGGGCATCGGGTTCGGCGGTGGCGAGGGCGGCGGCGAGATCCGCGTTCCCGTCGGTACGCACGGAGCGGTCGGCGGGTTCCCCGTCGCCGTCTCCGTACCGCTCGAGGAGCGCGTCGTGGGCGGCCTGCGAGCCCACGTCTCCGGTGTTCTGGGAGAGGACCGTCCTCACGAGACACGCGAACGCGGGCTGGCCGCCGTAGGTCTTCTGCCAGTACAGCTCCCCGAGCCGGTCGACCACCGCCTCAGCTCGGGTCGCGGGCTCCTCGGCCGCCACGAACGTCGTCGCGTGGCCGCCACCCGCGGCCCCACCGGAGATGTTCTCCGCGGGCTCGGGGTCCGGGTCGGCCATGACCCCTGATCGGGCCGCGACGTCCATAACCGCGGGGGCGCCGTCGCCCACGCACCCCACTCGCCCGGGTGAGCTTTATCACTGATCGGGCGTCACTCTGTGACTACCCTCTCGTATGCTCTCCCTTCCCGGGGGCTGGCTCCACGGAGCCTACGTCCTCGGCTTCGCCCTCGCCGCGCTCACCTGCCTCGCCGGCGTCCCGCTGACGCGGCGGTTCGACGACCGCGAGGTGCGCCGCTACCTCGCGTGGCTCCTCCTGACCAGCGGCGGGTGGGCGGCCGCCCAGACCGTCGTGCTCCTCGCGCCCTCGGCGGGAATCGGCCGGCTCGCCTACCTCGCCGGACTCGTCGTCGGACTCGCCACCGTCGGCCCGTGGCTCGCGCTCTGCTCGGCGGTCACCAACCGCTCGCTCCACCGCTCGCCGCCGCTCCGCCGCCTCGCCGTCACCGTCTTCCTCGCCATCACGTTGATCAAGGTGACGAACCCGATCCACGGCCTCTACTACGGCACCACGGTCGCTGCGGCGCCCTTCGTCCACCTCTCCGTCGAGCTCCACCTCCTCCACTGGGTCACGATGGGGCTCGCGTACGCGCTCGCGACGGTCGGCTACTTCATGCTCCTCGAGCTGTTCTGGACAGTCGGGAAGCAGACGCGGGGGCTCGCCGCGCTCGTGGTCGTGACGGGTCTCCCCGTCGGACTCGACGTCGCTGCCGTCGCCATCCCCGCGCTCCTCGAGTTGAACTACGAGCCGCTCGGCGTGGCGGTGTTCGCGGTCGGCGTGCTCGTCGTCTTCCGGGAGGAGCTTCACACCGTCCGGCACACCGGCGGCCACGACGAACCGGTCGTGGTGCTGGCCGACGACGGCCGGATACGCGACTTCAACCGACGGGCTGCGGACCTGCTCCCGGACCTCGAGACCGGCGTCCGGCTCGCGGCGGTGGCGCCCGTCGTCGCCGCCGCGCTCGAGGGAGACCGGGACGCCGAGTCCCGCCCGGGGCCAGACCGCGACGCAGGTTCCGGGGGAACGGGCGGGGCGGACGCCGGCGTCGGCGGGGCGGGCCGGGAGGACGGCGACGTCGTCACCCTGCAGTGTTCGGGGCGCGACCGCTCCTTCCGGGTCGAGGACGCCCCGCTCGGGACGAGCGGGACGAGCGGCCGCGTGCTCACGCTCACGGACGTGACCGAGCGGGAGGAGTACCGCCGCGCGCTCGAGCGACAGAACCAGCGCCTCGAACGCTTCGCGTCGGTGGTCTCCCACGACCTCCGGAACCCCCTCAACGTCGCGGCGGGGCGGGTCGAACTGCTCCGGGAGGAGCGGGACAGCGAGGACGAGAACCTCGTCGCGGTCGCGACCGCCCTCGACCGCATGGAGGCCCTGGTCGAGGACCTCCTCGCCATCGCCCGAGAGGGCCGCCCCGTGACGGGGACGACGCCGTGCTCGCTGGGGAGCGTCGCGGAGCGCGCGTGGGCGGTCGTCGAGACCGGCGACGCCGGGCTGACCGTCGACGCGGACGCGACCGTCGACGCCGACCCGGACCGCCTCCAGCAGCTCCTCGAGAACCTCTTCCGCAACGCCGTGGAGCACGGCGGGCCGGACGTCACGGTCGGCGTGGGGCCGCTCCCGGAGACCGAGGGGTTCTACGTCGAGGACGACGGGCCGGGCATCCCGGCGGAGCGCCGCGAGGACGTCTTCGAGTCGGGGTACACCACCGAGGACGGCGGCACGGGGCTCGGTCTCTCCATCGTCCGTGAGGTCGCCGAGGCACATGGCTGGGGTATCGGGCTCACCGAATCGGCGGACGGTGGCGCGCGTTTCGAGTTCCCGACCACCGGCGGCGAGACGGCCGACGCGGGGCGAGCCAGACCAGGTGACGGAGCCGACGACGACCGGTGATCAGTCGACCGTCAGCTCGCAGGTCAGGTCCGCGCCGTCCGCCAGCGCGGCGACCAACTCGCGGTCGAGGTCGGCGGCCGCGGCGTCGGCGTCGACCGCGACCGTGCGGTCGTCGACGTACTCGCTGGTGCGGACGACGAGGGACCGCTCGGAGTCGACGGTGAGGTCCGGGTGGCCGCTGGCCGCGACCGTCTCCCGGTGTCCCGCCGCCGACAGCGTCACCGTGACCGTGGCGTCGGGGTCGCGACACGCGGCGACGAACGCGTCGTCGAAGTCGGCGGGGGCGCGGTCGGCCGCGACGCCCACGATGCAGTCGCCCGCCGGCGTGAGCCAGTCGTCGGTCGTCACCTCGAACGTCGAGGCGTGCGTGGCGGCGACGTGCTCGTGGCCGGTGGCGCGGACCGTCTCGGTTCGCTCGGGCGGCGCGTCTGTCACGGCTCGGGTGTGGAGCCGGGGCCGCCAGTACTTGTCGGACCGCGGTCGGGGCGCGTGCGGTAATGTGCCACAGACCGCCGAACTGCGGCCCGTGGTAACTGTTTTCGGAGCCTCCCCGACCGTAACGACTATAACCAGCGGGCCGATAGAATCTATCAGAACGCCCCCGCGTTCGGGACGGCACCGCCCGGAGAATGACACGAGATTTTCCCCAGGGACGTCAGTGCGGCCAGCCCCGACTGGCTGGCGACGAGCACACCCGGCTCACCACGGCCGGGGACCGAGCGTGGGCGCGGACTGTGAGGACAGACACGCATGGCTGAGGCAGAAGTGAACCAGGAGACCATCCAGGTCTCCAGTCCGGACGAACTGATTACCGACGAAGAGCTCGAGACGAAATCCAAGGGCGAGCTGATCAAGCTCGCCGGCCAGTTCCGCGACAGGCGGAACGAACTCAACCAGATGGCGAGTTCTCGCGCCTCCAAGCGCGACGACCTCAACGCCAAGACCCGCGACCGGGTCGACACGGCCCAGGACCACCGCGAGAAGCGTGACACCTTCAACGAGCGGGTCCAGGAGCACAAGGAGGTCCGCAACCGCCTGAACGCGAAGGCCAACGAGCTCTTCGACAAGGTCGAGCAGCTCAAGTCGGACCTCGAGCTCGACGAGGGCAAGGACCTCGAGACCCTCGAGGAGGAGATCGAGGACCTCGAGTTCAAGCAGCAGACCCAGGTCCTGGGCACCGAGGAGGAGCGCGAACTCATCAAGAAGATCGAGGAGAAGCGCGAGGAGTACCAGGACCGCAAGGAGAAGCTCGAGGACTCCGGCGACCTCGAGGCGCTCACCGAGGAGGCCGAGTCGACGCGCGCCGAGGCCAGCAAGCACCACGAGAAGGTGACCACGCTGGCCGACCGCGCGCAGAAGCACCACAACCAGATGATCGAGGCCTACCGCGAGGCCGACGACATCCGGGACGAGGCCGACGAGATGCACGAGCGCTTCGTCGAGGCCCAGGAGGCCGCCGACGCCCACCACGAGGCGTTCGTCTCCGTGCAGAAGCGCCTGCGCGAGCTCGACAAGGAAGAGGAGGAGGAGCGCCGCTCCGAGCGCGAGAAGGAGCGCGAGGAGGCCCGCCAGGAGGCCGAGGAGATCTACGAGCGGTTCAAGGAGGGCGAGACCCTCGAGACCGAGGACCTCCGGAAGCTCCAGAAGACCGGCCTGCTGTAGCCGGTCCACCCCCGGCCGTCGTCGACCCGGCGGACCGACCCGCCGCAGCCATCGACCGGCCGACACGGGATTTTTATCCACCGGGCGCCGACCTCGGAAGCGATGGGGCTCGACACCCTCGTGCTCGTGGTCGACCGCCCGGGCGACGTCGCCCGGCACGCGGCGACGGCGCCGCCGGTCGCGGGCGAGGACGCGGTCCGCTCGCTGGTCTACGAGCTCGGGCTCGCGGACCCCGAGGACAGCGGCGTGAACTCGCTGCTCGAGGGGCTCCGTCTCGCGGCCGAGCTCCGGGAGGGCGGCGAGCAGGCGACCGTCGCGGTGGTGTCCGGCGGCGGGCGCGGGAGCGGCGTGGGCGGGGGCCCCGACGGCGTGAGCGGTGACCGTGCCGTCGCGGCACAGCTCGACGAGCTGCTCGGCATCTACGAGCCCGACTCCGCGGTGGTCGTGATCGACAGCGCGGAGGACGAGCAGCTGGTCTCCGTGGTCGAGAGTCGGGTGCCGGTGGACGCGGTCGACCGGGTCGTGGTCCGGCAGGCCCGCGACCTCGAGTCGACGTACTACCTCCTCAAGCAGTTCCTGGCCGACGAGGAGCTCCGGGAGAGCGTGCTGGTGCCGCTCGGGACGGTCCTGCTGGTGTTTCCCGCGCTGCTGACCGTCACGGGGTCGGTCGCGATGGCGACCGCCGCCATCACCGCCGTCCTGGGGCTCTTCCTGCTCTACAAGGGCCTCGGGGTCGAGGAGGCGCTCTCGGAGCTGCCGGGGCGGGTGCGGACGGCGCTGTACGACGGGCAGGTCTCGGTCGTGACCTACGTCGTGGCCGGCGGGCTCGCGCTCATCGGTTCGTTCGTCGGTGCGCTCTCGGCCTCGGCGCTCGGCACGGACCCACCGCTGTTGCTCGCCGCCACCGCGTTCGCGTACCGCGGCGTCCCGTGGCTCGCGGGCGCCGCGCTCGCCGCCAGCGCCGGACAGCTCCTCGACCAGGTCATCCAGCACCAGGCGGTGCGCACGCCCTACGTCAACCTCCCGTTCGGCGTCGTTGCCGTCGCGCTCGTGGTGCGGGGGTTCTCGGCGTACTTCCTGGAGCGCGGCGGCGAGATCGGCGCGCTCCGCGTCCCGGCGACGAGCGTCGGCGTCCTCCGGGTGGAGGCGGTGACGCTGACGCCCGAGCAGCGCCTCGCCGCGTTCGTGCTCGCCGGGGTGGTCGTGAGCCTCGTCGGCGTCCAGGTCGCGAACCGACTCGGCGGGACCGAGGTCAGGGGCCCCGACGAGCTCCCGGAGCGGTAGCGGGCACCATTTACGGCTCCGCGCCCTCTCGCCGTCGATGACCCAGGGCCAGTGGGTGAGCCTCTTCTCGGGCGGGAAGGACTCCGCGTGGGCGCTGTACCGCGCGCTCGAGAGCGGCCGCGACGTGTCCCGGCTGGTCACCGTCCACCCCTCGCCCGACTCCTACCTGTACCACGTCCCGGCGACCGACCTCGCCGGGCTGGCGGCCGAGAGCATCGGCATCGACCTGGTCGAGGTCGAGCCGGGGGACCTCGGCGCCACGGCCGCCACCGACGCGAGCGCGCAGGGCGACCGCGAGCTCGAGCCCCTCGAGGCGGCGCTCCGCGAACTCGACGGCGACCTCCCGGGCGGCGTGGGCGGGGTCGTGGCCGGCGCCGTCGAGAGCGCGTACCAGACCGACCGCATCCGCGGGCTCTGTGACCGCCTCGACGCGGAGCTGTACGCGCCGCTGTACGGGCGGGACCCCCGGGCGCTCGGCGACGCGATGCTGGACGCGGGATTCGAGATCCGCGTCGTGCAGGTCGCCGCGGCGGGCCTCGACGCGTCGTGGCTCGGCCGGACCCTCGACGCGGCGGCCCTCGACGAACTCGCGGGGCTGGGCGAGGAGCACAGCGTCCACCTGCTCGGCGAGGGCGGTGAGTTCGAGACGCTGGTGACCGACGGCCCCCACATGGACCGTCCCATCCGCATCGAGGCGGAGCCGGCGTGGGAGGGGACGCGGGGCACGCTGGAGATCACGGACGCCTGGCTGGCGTGAGGAGGGGCGGCGGGGAAGGCCGACGACGGCGGCGGCAGACGGCGGTCGCGACCGCTCGTCAGTCGCCGTTGGTGATCTGCGTGTGCGCGCCGACGAGCGCGCCCGAGACGTCGATGTTCTCGACGCGGGTGTCGATGTCCACGATGGACTCCCGGACGTCACAGCCCCGGATGGTCGCCTCCGGGAAGACCACCGAGTGATCGAGGTGGGAGTCCTCCACCTCCGCGTCACGCATCACGTGGACGTTCTCGCCGAGCGTGGTGTCGGCCAGCGTCGCGCTCTCGGCGACCGTGTTCTCGCCGTCGAGTTCCCACGCGACGGCCTCGAGGTAGCTCTCCGGGGTGCCGATGTCGAACCACGCCTCCTCGAAGGAGTACGCGTGCACGGCCTCCCGGCTCTGGAGCCACTGGATGAACCAGCCCGGCTCGTCGGGGTTCTCGCCGGCCTCGAGGTACGCCGAGAGCTTCGGGAGCGTCTCGGCGGGGAACGCGTAGCACGCGATGGAGACGAGCGTGCTCCGGGGGTCGGCGGGCTTCTCCTGGAAGTCGACCACGCGGTCGCCCTCGAGCTCGACGAGGCCGTAGGACTTCGCGCGCTCGCGGCTCCCCACGTCGTACGCCGCGAGGGTCGTGGCGCCCCGCTCCTCGAAGAAGTCGAGGAAGTCGCTGACGTCGAAGCTGATGACGTTGTCGCCGGCAATGACGAGGAGGTCCTCCTCGACCCCCTCGCGCTCGACGAGCTGGGCGAGCGCGCCGACGACGCCGAACTTCTCGTCCTCGCCGGTGGTGTCCTCCACCGACAGCGTCGGCTTCTCGTAGGGCCGCTCCGCGAGGTGCGCCGCGAAGTCGTCGGCGAAGCGCTCGTTGGTGCTGACGAACACCTCCGAGATGCGGCTGTCGGCCTCGAGCTCCGCGAAGACGTGGTCGACGACGGCGTCGTCGCCGACCGGCAGGAACATCTTCGGGCGGTGTTTCGTGATGGGCCACAGCCGCGTCGCGTAGCCCCCGGCGAGCACGACGGCCTTCATGGTCCGAACGAATCCCCCGTGCCGATAAGTCCTTTTTGTTCTGCGACATGGTCCCGGACGTGCCCGACGACGCCGACCGCGCCGACGGCGGAGACGGAGACGTCGACGGCGACGAGCGCACGACCCGCGAGCGCCTCCGCGACCGCATCGAGGACCACCCCGCCACCCCGACGGCCCTCGCGGACGCACTCGACGTCCACCCGGACGCGGCGCTCGAGCACGCGCGCCACGTCGCCCGGAGCGTCCGCGGCGAGGCCGACGCCGAGTTCCTCGTGCGACCCCCGGAGTGCGTGGACTGTGGCTTCGACGGCTTCGACGACCCGCTCAACCGCCCGTCGCGGTGTCCGGAGTGCAGGAGCGAGCGCATCCGCGAACCGGCGTTCACCGTCGAGGCCGAGTGAGGACGGCGGGCGTCAGAGCTCCCGCTCCCCGGTCGTCGAGCGGTCGAGCGGGTCGCGCTCGCGGCCCCCGAGGCCGACGAGGCGGTAGCGCTCGTCGGCGAGCACCGCCGACCCGTCGGCGACCGCCACGTCGACCGGCTCCAGGACCGCGCCCTCACAGGGGCCGTGCGTGCACAGCCCGGAGTCGGCCTCGAAGTACGCGCCGTGGTTCGCACAGACGATCTCCGCACCGCGCCGGACCACGCCGTCGCCCCTGTCGAGTCTGACGTCGGTGAAGTGCTGGCAGTGGTTGCGCCACGCGACGAGGTCACCCCCGCCCTCACCGCCGTCGCCACCGGCGTCGGTGCGCAGCAGGATGGCCTCGTGGACCGGTCCGTCCGCGCCCACGCCCCCGTCGGCACGCGACGGACCGTCGTCGCGCTCGCGTCGCTCGCGGACCCGGAACAGGAGGGAGTCCGCCTCGGGGACGTCGGCGAATGCGCAGATGCGCTCGCGGTCGGGCACTGGCCAGGCGTTCGCCGTCACCCGGTTTCAGCGTGTCGCTCGCCGCCGCCTGCCAGGGCGAGGGGCCTACGCCTGCCAGTCGCGGGCCTGGTCCACCCAGTCCGACACCTGGCCCTCGGGGACGTCGATCTCCTCGGCGAGCGGCCCGGGGTCGCGCTCCGCGAGCGCCGCCACGTCGTCGACGCCCGCGTCCTGGAGCCGGTCGGCGTACGCCGGCCCGATGCCGGTGACCTCGCGGAGGTCGACGCCGGCACCGGGGTGGGCGGTCTCGCCCGCCACGTCGGTCTCGTCGCCGGGGCCCTCGGACGGTTCGTCGCCGGAGCCCTCGGGTGCCTGGGCGCCGGAACCAGCCGTCTCGTCGCCGGGGCCGGTCACGTCCACGCTCGTCCCACCCTCAGTCGCCGACTCCGCCGTGGCGGCGCCGGTCTCCGCCGAGTCGTCCGTGGCGGTCGCCGCCGTGTGCCCGCTGTCGCCCATCGTCTTCGCCGTCGTCTCGCTGGCGCCGCGCGGGCGCTGTCGGCCCGACGACTCCAGGCCGAGCGCCGACTTGATGGCGTCTAAGAGTCCCATGGCGTGGTGTAGACGGCCGGCCGTTATAAATGACGGGCCGGCGGCGGCGGTCGGGAGGGCGGACTCACGTGGGCCGGGCGGACCGGATCGCGAGCGTGAGCGACCAGGGCGCGGTCTCCTCCGCGGTCACGGGGCCGTCCGGCGGGACGAACGGGACCGACGCGTCCGTCGTCTCGTAGACGCCGGGGCCGCCGCTCCCGGGCCCGAGGCCGAGCAGCCAGTAACGGGTCGTGAACGGCACGGCGTGCGCGCGTTCCCGGCAGGGAACCCCGAGCGGTCTCGGCCCCTGGGAGTCGGGGAGGGTCCACCGGCCGTCGACGAGGGTCGGTGCCTCGTCGACGAGCGCCGCGTCCCCGTCGCCACACCGGTCGGCCAGTTGCAGGCCCCGCGCCGAGTCGGGGCACTCGGTGACGACGACGTGCTCGGCGGCGCCGGGTCCGGCGTCGGCGCGCCCGTCGGACCCGGTGGGGCGACCGGCGGCGACGTCGACGGTGACGTCGACGACCGCAGTGCTGTCGGCGTCGACCCGCGGCCGTTCGACGGCGACGTCGACGGCGAGACCGGCGGCGCGACGGAGTGCGGCGTCGTCCACGTCCAGAGCGGCGATGGCGAGGGGCTCACCGGCGTCGTCACGGCCCTCGTCGACGGACCGCCGGACGTCGGCACAGCCCGGGACGGGGTGGCCGTGGACGTCGGTTCGACCGACCGACGCGGTCGGCCCCGAGGAACGGGGCGGGGACCGGGTCGCGGACGACCGGGAAAGACGCTCGCGAACGCCGGCGGAGCGCGTCTGGGGGTCGTCGCGGCCGCTGCCCGTCGGTCGCGTGGGCGCCGAGCACCCGCCGAGGGTACCGGCGAGCGCGCCGAGGAGCGTCCGGCGTCGCATGGTGGCCCGGACGAACGCCAGACACCTTAGCGTTCGGGAGAGTCAACCGCTCGCTGACCCGCCGCTCACAGCGTCGCGCGCAGCGCCTCGTTCATCGCGTCGACCGGCGCGTCCCGCCCGGTCCAGATCTCGAAGGCCGCGACCCCCTGGAACAGCAGCATCCACGCGCCGTCGATCGTCGTGGCACCGGCGTCGGCCGCGTCGCGCAGGAGGCGGGTCTCGAGTGGCGCGTACACCGCGTCGAGGACCGCGAGGTCCGCGTGGAGCGCCTCGGCCGGCACCGGCGAGCGGTCCTCCTCCATCCCGACGCTCGTCGCGTTCACGAGGAGGTCGGCGTCCGCGAGGAGGTCCGGGAGGGCGTCGAGACCGTGGCCGGTCGCCGCGGGGCCGTCGCCGGCGGCTGCCGACGCGGGTCGGTCGGCGGCGTCGTCTGTCGCAGGGGCCGACCCCGCGACGTCGGCGGCGAGGTCCCGGGCGCGCTCGACGGTGCGGTTCGCGACGGCGACGTGGCTCGCGCCGGCGTCGGCGAGCGCGAAGGCCGCCGCGCGGCCCGCGCCGCCGGCACCGACCACCACCGCGTCGCGCCCCTCGAGCGGGACGTCGTGGTGGGCGAAGGCGCGCCGGACGCCGGCGGCGTCGGTGTTGTACCCGCGAATCGGGTCGGCGCGCAGGTCGACGGTGTTGACCGCGCCGATGCGCGCGGCGAGCGGGTCGGTCTCGACCGCCGCACGCACGTCCTGCTTGAACGGGATGGTGACGTTGAGACCGGCCACGCCGAGGTCCGCGGCGCCCTGGACCGCGGCGGCGGCGCGGTCCGCGTCGGGTTCGAAGGTGACGTAGCGGGCGTCCATCCCCAGCGCGTCGTAGGCCGCCTCGTGCATCGGCGGCGACCGGGAGTGCCCGACCGGGTTCCCGATGAGGCCGTAGACGTCCATGCGGTCGCCTCGCGCCGGCGGGCAAAAAGGGGCGGGGACGGCGGGTGTGGCGGGGGAGTCGGATGGCGCCGCCGCGCCGGCGGCAGTGCGGCTGTGGCGGTGCGGCTGCGTGCCGACCGACGCCTGGGGCCTCGACCGCGGAACCGATAGACAAAACCCCGTGCGTTCGGAAGGGCGGCCCAATGCTAGGCCGGCTTCGCCATCCGCTGGTGGCGGTCATCGGGGCGTTCGCGCTCACCGTCCCCTGGGTCGTCACCTACGCCACGGACAGCGCGCATTCGCTGGGGCACCTGGCGACCGTCGCGGTGAGCGGCGTCGCGGTGCTGGGGGCGTCCTTCCTGCTCGCGTGGGGCGCCGAGACGGCCGAGAAGGACGTTCCGCGGGCGTTCGCGCTCGCCGTGCTCGCGGTGCTCGCCGTGGCCCCCGAGTACGCCGTCGACGCGCTGTACGCCTGGAAGGCGGGCGCCGGCGGCGCGACGGCACAGGCGTGCGCGCAGTTCACCGAGGCACAGCTGGCGAACGCGGCACCGGGCACGCTCGCGAAGGCCTGTCACGACGCCAACCTGGCGGTGGCGAACATGACGGGCGCGAACCGCATCCTCATCGGGCTCGGGTGGGCCGGTATCGCGCTGTTCACCATCTACCGCGTCGGGTCCCGGGAGGACGCGAGCGTCGAACGCCGCGAGGGGGCGCTCGCCGACGCGGTGCTGCTCGACCGCGACCTCGCGGTCGAGATCACCTTCCTCCTCGCCGCGACGTTCGTCGCCTTCTTCGTCCCCCTGCTCGGGGGGATCGGCGTCGTCGACACGGTGGTGCTCGTCGGCCTCTACGTCGTCTACATCTCCATCATCATCAACGGCCCCGTGGAGGAACACGACGAGCAGGTCGGCGTCCCCGCGTACTTCCACGGCTTCCCGCAGTACGGACGCGTCGCGGTTTCGCTCGGCCTCTTTCTCTATTCGGGGGCGATGATCTACACCGCCGTCCACCCGTTCGCGGAGGGACTCGAGGGGCTGGGCCTCCAGGCCGGCATCCCCGCGTTCTTCATGATCCAGTGGATCGCGCCGCTGGCCTCCGAGAGCCCGGAGCTCATCGTCGTCGCGTACCTCGTCAACAAGGCTCGCTCGACCGCGGGCTTCAACGCCCTCATCTCCTCGAAGCTGAACCAGTGGACGCTCCTCATCGGGACGCTCGCCGTGGTCTACTCCATCGCGGCCGGCGCCGTGGGTACCCTCCCCTTCGACGCCACCCAGAGCGCCGAGATCTGGATCACCGCCGCCCAGAGCTTCTTCGCCATCGCGGTGCTCGTGAACTTCTCCATCAGCGGCCGCGAGGCGGTCGTCCTGCTCGTCCTGTTCGCCTCCCAGGTGCTCGTGGAGTTCCTGATGATCCAGAACGTGATCGCCGTCGCGGGCGTCCACAAGATCGACGTCCTCCTCGCGTACACGGCGGTGTACCTCGTCCTCGGCGTGGCGCTGTTCGTGGGCCGCCGGACGGAGGTCCAGTGGATCTTCACCCGGACGTACCGAACCGCCCGAGCGGCGTTCGTCGACGGCGCGCCCGAACCGGAGTTCGCCGACTGAACCCGTGAGCGACGTGCCCCCAGACGCCGGTGACGGCGGGGCCGGTGACGGCGGTGACGGCGAGCCCAGTACCGGCGAGCCGGTCCTCGGCATCGTCGCCAGCCGCGCCGACGAGGCGTCCATGCACGTCCACGAGCACCTCCTCGACCTGGCCGACTGGACCGCCCGGGAGGACGGCGGACGCCGGGCTGCCGACGGCGGCGGCACCTACCACACGTGTCCCGGCGCCGTCTGCCGCACCGTCGAGGAGCGCCACCTCGAGACCACCGACGCGGCGGACCGCTTCGACGCCGACCTCGCGGCGCTGTTGTTCGTCTCCCGGCACGCGGGCGAGACCGGACCCCTCCTGACGACCCACGCGACCGGCAACCTCGGCCCCGCGGAGCACGGCGGCGCGCCGAACGAACTCGCGACGGCCGCGCCGGGCGTCGTCGGTCCCGTCCTCGCCGGCCTGGCGGACGCCGCCCCCGATGGCTACGACGTCTCGATGGAGTGCACCCACCACGGTCCCTCGCGGGTTGGGTGCCCGTCCCAGTTCGTCGAACTCGGCAGCGGCCCGGAGCAGTGGGACGACCCCGCCGCGGCGCGGGCCGTGGCGGCCGGCGCACTCGCCGCGCGCGGTGTCGACCCGACCCCGGAGCGGTCGGTCGCGGTCTTCGGCGGCGGCCACTACGCGCCGCGCGCGACGCGGATCGCTCGCGAGACGGACTGGGGCGTCGGTCACGTCTGCGCGGACTGGGGGCTGTCGGCCGTACCCGACGACGCGACCCGCCGGCGCGTGGCCGCCCAGGCAGTCAGGCGGAGCGGGGCCACGCGAGCTGTCGACGACACGGACGAGGGGACGGGCGACGCCGTGACCGCCGCGCTCGCCGACCTCGAGGTCCCGGTGGTGGGCGAGCGGTTCCTCCGCGAGACCACCGGCGTCCCGCTCCCGACGGTGCGGGCCGTCGAGGGAGCGCTCGGCACGGTGGCCGACGGCGTCCGGTACGGCGACTGCGGCCGGACGGGGGCCACCGACGCCGGGGCGGACGCCGTCGCCGACGTCGCGGTCGTCGCGCTCCCCCCGACCCTGGTCGAGACGGCGGCCGGCGTCGACCCCGAGTCGGCCGTCGAGGCCGTCGCGTCCACCACGGTGGCCCACGAGACGGCGGAGGCCGGCGCCCGCCCCGGGGACCGCGTGGCCGTACCGGCCGAGGACGAGCGCGGTCGGGCGGCGGTCGTCGACGCCCTCCTCGCCGTCTGCGAGCGCGCGTACGACGTGGCCCGCTCCGGCGACGTCGTCGTGCTGACCCGGAGCGTCTTCGACCCCGCCGCGGCCGCCGAGGCCGGGGTCCCGGAGGGACCCGCATTCGGGCGTCTCGCCGACGGCGAGCCGGTCACTGTCGACGGAGAGACAGTTCGACCCGAGGACGTCCGGACGACCGAGCGAACGGAGATCCGGCTGTCCGGGGGATAGGTCGGCGGTCGGAGGTGTCCGGACCGCTGCGGCACGGCCCCGCATGCCACCCGTCAGACGTTTGGGGAAACCTCATATGCGGGCGCGCGCAACCCCGTTGCAACGATGGACTCGATCGTCCAGGACGCCATCGACGAGGCCGAGGATGGGGCCTCCGAGGCGCCGGGCCGGGAGGATGGGATGGCGGACGCCGGGGAGGAGCCCCGGACGTCCGGCGAGATGACAGACGACGAGCTCGAAGCGGTGCTCCAGGAGCTCGAGACCGACATCACCGTCGTGGGCTGTGGCGGCGCCGGGTCGAACACGGTCAACCGGATGTCCGAGGAGGGCATCCACGGCGCCGACCTGGTCGCGGCGAACACCGACGCCCAGCACCTCGTCGACGTCGAGGCCGACACGAAGATCCTGATGGGCGAGCAGCGCACCGGCGGCCGCGGTGCCGGCTCGCTCCCGCAGGTCGGCGAGGAGGCGGCCCTCGAGAGCCAGGACGACCTGAACCGCGCCATCGACGGCTCGGACATGGTGTTCGTCACGGCCGGGCTCGGCGGCGGCACCGGGACGGGCTCGGCGCCCGTCGTCGCGAGCGCGGCCCGCGACGCCGGCGCGCTCACCATCGCCATCGTCACGACGCCGTTCACCGCCGAGGGCGAGGTCCGCCGCACCAACGCCGAGGCCGGTCTCGAGCGCCTCCGCGACGTCGCCGACACCGTCATCGTCGTGCCCAACGACCGCCTCCTCGACTCCGTCGGCAAGCTCCCGGTCCGGCAGGCGTTCAAGGTCTCCGACGAGGTGCTGAT
>JBDGTC010000131.1:0-19805 GCA_042217215.1 Halobacteriaceae archaeon | reverse complement strand
CGAGGAAGGCCTCGCTGGCCTTCTCGGGGAACCGGCCGGCGTCCCAGCCGTCGATCCCCGAGCGGTGCCCGACACCGGAGTTGTGCTGCTTGAACGGGACCGACTGCTCGCCCTCGATGACCGCCTCGAGGTACTCGCGGGCGTCGGCGACGGTGCACCCCTTGAGCTCGCGGGCGACCGCCTTGCTGTGCTTGAGACTGACGGGCCGCTCCCGGAGCATCGCTTTCGCGGTGGTGTCCGGATCGGCCTCGACGCTGTAACTGATACCCATGGTTTACTTGAGGGGGACGAACTTCGAGGACCGGGTCGCCCCGATGCCCGCCTGCCCGTGTTCCACCGACTCGCGGGTGAGCTGGAACTCGCCGAGGTAGTGACCGATCATCTCGGGGTCGACCTCGACGCGCTCGAACTCCTGGCCGGTGTGGACCGCGAACGTCTTGCCGACGAAGGCGGGGAGGATCGGCATGTCCGAGAGGTGCGTGCGGATCGGGTCCTCTGCGGTCTCCTCCTCGCCGCGCTCGCGGGCCTCGGCCAGGAGCTTCTCGTGCTCCACGGACAGGCCCCGCTTGATGGTTCGCCGCTGTCGAGCGGGTAGCAGTTCGACGACCTCGTCGAGCGCCATCTCCTGGAGCTCGTCGAGCGTGTGGCCGCGGTAGGTGAACTCACCCTCGCGGCCGGTTCGGTACTCTGTGCTCATGGGTTAGCTCTCACCTCCGCGACCGGCCTTCCCGCCGCGTCCGGTGCGGCGGGAGGCGATGTTCCCGACCTTCCGGCCGGGCGGGGCGTCGCGGGAGACCGACTTGGGCTTGCCCGGGTGCTGGCGGCCGCCGCCACCGAACGGGTGGTCGACGGCGTTCATCGCCACGCCACGGACGTTGGGCCACTTGGTCCCGCGGGCCTTCATCTTGTGATACTTGTTTCCGGCCTTCACGAAGGGCTTCTCCGTGCGGCCGCCGCCGGCGACGACGCCGACGGTGGCGCGGCACTCAGGCGAGAGCCGGCGCACCGCGCCGCTGGGCAGCTGGACGACCGCGACGTCTCGCTCGTGGGTGACGAGCGTGGCGTTCACGCCCGAGGCCCGGGCGAAGACGCCGCCGTCGCCGGGCTGGCTCTCCACGTTGCAGACCGGCACCCCCTCGGGGATCTCCGCGAGGGGAAGCGTGTTGCCGGGCTCGATGGCGGCGGAGACGCCCACCTCGACGGCGTCGCCCACGCCCACGCCCTCCGGCGCGAGCACGAGGCGCTCCTCGCCGTCGTCGAAGGCCACCCGCGCCACGGGGGCGCTCCGGGCCGGGTCGTGCTCGACGTCGAGCACCTCGCCGGTCACCAGGTCGCCCTCCGCGTCGCGGTGCGAGAGGTCCGCCTTGTAGCGGTGGGAGGGGGCACGGAACGTCGAGGAGCCGCGGCCACGCCGCTGGCCCTGGATGCGCCGTCCCATCTCTAGAACACCCCGATCCGCGCGGCGAGGTCCTCGGCGTCGTCCTCCGGGCCGAGTGTCACCGTCGCCTTCTTCTCTCCCTGTGGCGTCACCATGGTGTTCACGCTCGCGACCTCGACGTCGTAGCGGGTCTCGATCTCCTCGCGGATCTCGGGCTTGGACGCGCCGGTGTCGACGAGGAACTGCATCGCGTTGTCGAAGTCCATCGCGTCCATCGCCTTCTCGGTGACGAGCGGGTACTTCAGCGTCATCGCCCGTCCACCTCCGCGAGGGCGCTCTCGGTCCAGACCGTGAGCCGGCCTGGCACGCCGCCCGGCGCGAGGTCCTCCGCCCCGACGCTCCCCGCCGTGGCGACGTCGACGCCCGCGAGGTTGCGGGCGGCTTTCGAGGGCTCCTCGGTCGTGACGAAGAGGACCGAGGTCGGGCGCCGGTAGGTCCGGCCGCGGGTCGTCCCGCGCCCGGAGCGCTTCGTCCGGTCGTCCGCGCGCTCGACGTCGGCGTGGGCGCCGACGGCCTCGAGGAAGGAGACGACAGCCTTCGTCTTCACGAGGTCCTCGAAGTCGTCGGAGACGACGACGGGGAGCTCGAGGTCGTCGTCGAACTCGTGGCCGCGCTCGGCCACCAGCTCGGGGTCGGCCGTCGCGGCGACGGCCGAGCGGACCGCGAGCTTGCGCTCCTTGTCGTTGATGTCCCGGCCCGGATCGGCCTCGGTCTTGGGCGGGTGGGCCCGTCGGCCGGCCACGACCTGGGGGACGCGGCGGGCCTGGCTGCCCGCCCCGCCGACGCTCTGTCGGGGGACGTGGGCCATGCCGCGCCCGCTGCCGGGCGACTCCGCGGGCGTGCGCATGCCCGCGAACTCGTCGGCGCCGTGGGGCTGCTTGCGGTTCGCCTGCGCCGCCAGCACCGCTCTCCGGACGAGGTCCGGGCGGTGGGGCGTGTCGAACACCGGCGGGAGTTCGACGTCGCCGGCGGCCGCGCCGTCGGTGTCGTAGGTGGTCGTCATTGCTGTGAGTCAGTGCTGACGTAGCGCACCTCGGGGTCGAGGCGCGGGGATTCGTTCGGTCGGACCGCCGGGCGGAAGCGCACGAGGCGCTGCTTGGGCCCCGGCAGCGAGCCGGCGACCAGCGCGAACGACCCGGAGACCTCGCCGTAGTTGACGAGGCCGCCGTCGGCGTTGACCTCCTCGGGGTCGTCGCCGACGACGAGGAGGCGCTTGTTCAGCTCCGTGCGCTGGTGGTAGCCCATCTGGCCCTGCTGTGGCACCGTCGACCGGACCCGCGAGGGGTTCCAGGGGCCGAGGTTGCCGATGCGGCGCACCCAGCCCTGGCGGGCGTGCTTGCCCTTCCGCTTCTGGACGCCCCAGCGCTTGACGGGGCCCTGGGTGCCCTTGCCGGTCGTGATGCCGCCGACGTCGAGGAACTCGCCCGCGCGGAACACGTCGGTGAGGGCGTGCTCGCCGCCCGCCTCCACCAGTTCCAGCGCGTGCTCGGCGCGGTCGGCGACGCTGCCGCCGCCCACGCGCGTCTCCATCACGTCGGGTCGCTTCTTCGGGACGCCGTCGACGTCGGCGGGGACGGTGTGGGTCAGCACCCGCACCTCGTCCACGCGGCCGTCGTCGAGGGCCGCCTCGAAGGTCGCTCGGTTCTCGTCGTCGCGGCTCTCCGGGAGGTCCAGCGTCCGGTCGAGGTCCTCGTGGACGTCCTCCGTCCACACCTCGGTGATCGGCTGCTGGCCGTACGCGGTGTCCTCGTAGGCGCGGACCGCCACGGCGCGCATCGGCGGCGTCTCGACAATCGTCACGGGGACGGAGCGCTCCATGCCCGCCGTCGTGGACTCCGCGCGGTCGTCGACCAGCATCACGTGGGTCATCCCGGCCTTGTAGCCGGCGAAGCCCTGGACGCCGGGCGCACCGTCGTCGGACGGCCACGACTCGAAGCTGGGGACCTCGCTGGTCGCCCGCTTGCGGGGGCTGAAGCCCATCGAGCCTTTTCGTGGTCTGTGTGATTGTGGCATCGTATCACCTGATGTTGAGGGGCGCGAGCGTGGCGAGGACCGCCTCTTCGGTCCGCACCACCTCGCTCCCCTGATCGGGAATCGTGTTGAGCCAGGCGTCGAACCCGCCGGGGGCACGTCCGCGCCGAGCCGTGCCGCCTGCGGTCTCGTCTTCCTCGTCGTGGTCGTCGGTGGCGCCGTCGCCGGCGTCGCGGGCGGTGGCCACACCGCCGTCGTCGCCGTCGGCCGTCCCGAGCGCGTCGGTGTCGACCCCGAGCAGCTCGGGGAGACCGCGCTCCGGTGCGCCGAACGCGACGGTGCAGCCCTCCCTCTCGACGGTCCCGCAGAGGCCCGGGAGCCGCTCGAGCGTGAGCGGCGGGGCGTGGCGGGACGTCGCGATGCGGAGGCCCGCGTCGTCGCTGGCGAGCGCCGCGTCGAGGTCCTGGCGCACGACACGGAGCCCCGGTGTGGGCTCGTCGACGAGTCGCGCGCGGACCGGTCGTCGCGAAGAGACCCTGACGGTCACGCGTTCCCCCTCCGTCACCGACATGCCGTCGGGGACGCGGAGGGAGAGTGGGTGTTGCAGTCCGCAAGTGACCCGAACGCGCCCTTCAGGTCCGACCTGGGTCACGATTCCGTCTCGCAGCGACCCCGAATCGTTCGACTCGGAGCCGGTCCATGACGGAACGCGGAGCGGTGGCAGGACGCCGGCATACTCCAGTTCGTCCCGCGGCCCGAAGGCCTCCTTTCGGAGGTGCGGGGGCGTCGCGGCGTATCGCAGTACGGTGGTGACGAACCCGCCGCCCCATCGTCGCTCGCCGGGAGGGTCGGGGAACACCACGAGGCGGTCCACGCGGAAGACGGCCGCCGCGCGTGCGACGGTGCCGAGCTTCCGGGTGGCCTCGCGCTTGTCTCCGACCTCGCGGCAGAGGGACGACGGCACGAGCAGGCTGGTCGTCATGCCGTTGCGCGTCCGTGCTCCGTCACGAGACTGGGCTATCAATCTGCTCCGCCACTCATAAGGATGGCGCTTCCAGCCCGGCGCTGTGAGGGCGTGTCACGGGCGCTGGCGGGAGTTTCGGGGTGTGAGTGCGTGCCACGTGGTCCGGGACGGCCTCGCGTGCGTGCGCGAAGAAGTGAAGAACGGGAACTGCCCGAGTGGCAGGTCCCCGACGACCGACGAGTAGCCGGGCCGGTCACTCCACCGACTCGTGCAGGCCCTCCACGCGGTCGGCGGTCCAGTCGAGCACCCAGAACAGGACCTCGAGGTGGTGGGCCGTCTGCAGCGGCGAGGACTCGACCGGCTCGCCGGCGTCGGGCGGTGGGTGGACGTGGGCCGTCGGTGCTCCGGGCTTCCGGTGTCGGTCCCAGCGACACTCCCAGCGCCGGTCGCCCCGGCGTTCGAGGTAGTGGACGCTGTACGCCCCGCCCTCGTACAGCCGAATGTCGATTCTCGCGGCATCGACGGAGCCGGGATACTGCCGGTCGTCGAGGATCAGCACGAGTCGGCGGGGCGAGATCGCGTCCGGTTCGAAGCGGGACGACGCGACCAGTGGATGCCCGTCGGCCCGCCGGGCACGCAGCTGGAGCGTCGTGACGTCGAGTGGCCCGCCGGCGACCTCCGACCCGCCCTCTTCCCCGTCCTCCTCACCGTCCTCGCTCACGCGGAGACCCCGTCGTCGGCGCGGCTGCGGGCGCGGTCGATGGCTCGACGGACGAGTCGGACGTCCCGCCGGACGGTGCGCCACTCGTTCAGGGCCGCCCACCGCTCCTCGGCGGCGTCCTGGTCCTCGACCGGGAGGTCGGCCGTCGAGACGGCGGCGGGTTCCGGCGCCCCGAAGCGTTCCTGGAACGCCTCGTCCGCCTCGACGAGGTCCTCGACCCGCGCCACGAGCTCCTCGATGCGGTGGTCGGAGGCCAGCGCCTCGACGCGTTTCCACTCGACGTACGAGGCGTTGCGCCGGTAGCCGGCGGGTCGCCCCTCGCGGCGTTCGGCGATGCCCATCTCGACGAGCTGTTCGAGGGCGTTCCGGGCCGCTGTCTCGGAGCAGTCGGCGCGGTCGGCGAACTCTGCGGCGGTGGCGAAGTCCGTCTCGCCGACGAGGACGTCGTAGACGCGCTGGAAGGTCGTCCGGTCCTCGGCCCACCGCTCCCGGGCGTCCGGTTCGGTCATTAGTGGTGGTTACGCCCGATAACGCATATATGTTGGTGCGAGCGTCGATATGTGTGTTTCAGCCGGGGGCCGGCGGTGAGCAAACGCCAGGGCCGGCGGGCCGACTGGCAGGAGGCCGTTGCGGAATGGCACCGCGTGGCGGGGTCCGGTCCCGCCGTTTCGGAACCCTTTTGTCTCGCGTTGGTCTACCGTTGAACCGCGCAAGGGCGCTGGTAGTGTAGTGGTATCACGTGACCTTGCCATGGTCACAACCGGGGTTCAAATCCCCGCCAGCGCACTTCTACCGAGGGCTCGACCGCGAGCGACGCTTGTGTCGCTCGCGGCGCCCGAGGTTGAATGCGGTCGGGATTTGAACCCTGCCAGACGCAGCCCGGACCGGCCGAGCGGAGCGAGGCCGCAGGCCCGGAACGTCTGGCTCTGGTTCAAATCCCCGCCAGCGCACTCCTGCCGAACGCCACCCGCCGAGCGACGCTTGTGTCGCTCGGCGGCGTGAAGCTGGATGCGGTCGGGACTTGAACGAGAGAAGTCACAGCCCGCGTAGCGAACGCAGTGAGCAAGCAGGACCGTCTTCGCGTTGTTCAAATCCCCCCAGCGCAGTTCTGCCGAACGCTACCCGCCTAGCGAAGCCACCCCGGTGAACGAGCAGAGCGGACGAGCGGTAGACAACAACCGTCCCGTCCAGCGTCCGGCACTCGAGGTGAGTCGCGGGCTCGTCACACCGGACGGGGTTGTAGCCCGACCGCTGCGCTCACCCGGTGAAGAGTTCGGGGTTGGAGGAGACGGCAACGAGGAGGCCCACCAGTACGAGCAGTGCTGTGAGTCGCAGCACACCGGCCGTCCGACGGCGGGCGTTCGGAAGGGACTCGGCGATGCCGGAGAGGCCGGTGCCGACTGACAGAAACAGTATGAAACTGCTCGGCGTCGCGTTTCGAACGACGACGAGGTAGCCGTAGAACCCCAACATCAGGAGCGTTCCACCGAGCTGGACCAGTGCAAAGGGGCGACCAGACGGCTCGCTAAATACCGTTTCGTCGATGAGAGATGGCATACGCGTGTAGTGTACGTCGGCAGGACAAGTAATTGTGTCATTTCCCCGCCCTCTGCGTGGCTGCTCTATCCGGGCCTCGTGATCGGTGCCAGTGGCCCTACTCGAGTCGAAAACCTGCGTAGCGGCTATTCCCTCAACGCCATATGGTATCAACAGGAGTTGAATAGGCCCACTATCCGAGGAACGCCTAGCGACCGGAGGGAGCGAGCATTTCCCGGCTCGGTTTAGATCCCCGCCAGCGCAGTTCTTTCGTCCACCAACTGGCGAGCGACGCTTGTGTCGCTCGCGGTGAGAGCGTGTGTGCCAGTCGGGATTTGAACCCTGCCAGACGCAGCGCGCACCGTCGGGTGTGAGCGCATCCTCGTACCGGACGTGCGCGACGACTCAGGACAAGAGCGATCGGTCGGTCTGAATGGTTCGCCTTCGGCCGGGTCGAGAGCGTGTTGAGGAAGGCGGAACCGACGCCAGGAGCCCCAGGGGAAATTTTAGTCTGGATTGCGTTTACGTCCTCCCGAAACGCAATCATAGATGATGAAGCGTCGAACGCTCCTCGGCGCGCTCGGGACGACCGGCAGCCTGGGTCTGACAGGCTGCATCGGACAGGGTCCCGAACAGCACGACGACACACTCCAGCGGCGGGTCTCACTCGTCGCCCAGGATGCGGTCACGGCCGTCCCGCACCTGCAGGTCGGCGTCGAGGTGCTCGATGCCGAGATCACGGACGCGCACACCGCCCGGCTTCAGATCACCGTCGAGAACACGGGCCCACCGCTGACCGTCTCGGACCCGCACACGGCGCGCGACTGCGCGCTGTTCAACCGAACGGAGGGGAAGAGCGACCCCGCCGGGCTCTGGTTGCATCCGTGGCCGGTGGAGTACGACCGGACAGACGACCGATGGGTCCGGAATCGCTCCCCCGACGAGGCACGGGCGTTCGAAATGTACGGCTGTAACACGGCGGTCTACGACACCGACGAGTCCCACGCGCAGGAGTACGCGGTCTGGGACGATTACCGGGTCGATGGGTACCTGGAACCCGGCACGTACCGGTTCTCGACACCCATCACCGTGGGAGAGGAGGGGGCGAGTCCTGCGGAGCGGACGACCGTCGAGTGGGGGTTCTCAGTGGCGGTCGATGACCCGAGGTGAGCGAGCATCGCGGACGGCCGACTTGTTCGGGACGGCCCCCGTCACGCCCTCGTACAGTCCCTGCCGTTATTGCTGAGACCTTCTCGAGGCGTCGCTCGGACTTGATGTCATCGAGTCGAGTAATCCCGCATCCTCCTCTCTCAGCTGCCGGCGTTCCCGGCCTCGGAACCGAGCGCCTAACCGGAGCGGTCGGTCCGCCCTCGCGACCGCCCCCGACCCTCCGCGAGGGCGTCCTCAAGCTCCGCCGCCTCGGCATCCGATAGCACCCCCGTGACCTCCGTCCACGACCGCTCGCCAGCGAGACGCTTCACCACGTCGCTGAAGCTCTCGCTCGCGCACTTGCGCGCCGCGAGTCGCTCGTACGCCTCCTCGTCGAGCGAGATGGTCCTTTTCGTCATACGAGACAGCTGTGTTTGCACGCACATCAACAGCAGCCGACCCGACGGCTCCGACCCGACCCGACTCGACGGGCCGCCCGTGAACGAACAGGAAGGCTACGCCGTCTCCACGGACCGTTTGACGTACCACATCCCGGCGAAGACGACCGCGCCCACGAACAGCCCCTCCACCACCGCGTTCGCCAGCGTGGAGTCGATGACCGTCAGCCGGAACAGCTCCGTGATCGCTCTCCCGAACGCCGCGAAGAAGCCGGCGGCGAGCGCTAATTTCAGCCTGTCCACACTGGCGGTGGAGAGTATACCACCGTGACAGTTTCGGTCTGGGAGGGGCGAGACCGCAGGGCGACGATAGGGCGCAGAGCCCGAACGCACCGCACGCTCCTACCCCTCCTCGAACAACCCTCTCGCGCGCCGGTACAGCGGCGTCCCGAGCCAGTCCCGCGTCTCGGCTATGTCGTCAACCCGCGCTGGGGCGGTTACCAGCGTCAACTCGCCCCGAATGACCAGCGCCCGCAACACGATGGGCGAGATGGCGACCTGCGCGTCGACGAGTGCCTGCAGTTCGAGCAACGCGCGGAGGTCGTCCGTGAGGAGGAAGTCGGCGTCGAGAGAGTCGGCCAGCGCGGCGCAACTCGCCTCGCCCTCGTCGACACGCGCGGAAATGTGGAGTGGTTCGTCGACCTCGTGGACGCCAAGTCGCTCCCGCTCGTCGAGGACGGCCGCTGCTCCAGCGGCGTTCTCGTCTTCGTAGTCGGCGGTCTCCCGGAGTTCGTCCACGACCGTCGCCGTCGTGTGGACGTCGAACTCGGCGAGCACGAGGTCGAGCGAGTCGGCGACGGCGAGCATGACGAGCGCGCTGGTGTCGGCGACGAGCATCGCGGATTACTGGTCCGCGAGGTCGCGGGCGACGGACTCGCCATCGTCGAGGAGCTCCTTCGAGGCGCGGACTGCCTCGGCGTCCTGCCGACCGACGAACTCGCGGAGGACGTCGAAGCCGACCTGGTCGTCGAGGTAGCGCTCCACGACGGCCTCTCGGATCGTCTCGTCATCGGCGACGTCGGCGAGGTACGCCCGGAGCGCCTCGACGACGACCGCCGTGCGGTCCTTGTGCGTGGCCTCCGCGACCGCGTCGGCGCGCTCGACGAGGTCCTCGGGCAGGCGGAAGTTGACTCTCGTCGTGCCCATGTGCACACGTTGTACCCACAGGGCGAAAAATGCTGGCAGTGGGTCAGCGTCCTACTCACCGACGCCCGTGAACTCGAATCTCGCTCCACCGGCCTCGCTCTCCGTCACCGCGACGTCCCACCCGTGGGCCGCCGCGACCTCCGCCACGATGGCGAGCCCGTAGCCCGTGCCCTCGGTGGCAGTGGTGTACCCGCTCTCGAGGACCGCCTCGCGGTCCTCCTCGGGGATGCCCGGCCCGTCGTCGGCGACGTAGAAGCCGTCCGGCAGGTCGCCGACCGTGACCGTGACGTCCGGGCCGGCGTGCTCGACGACGTTGCGCACGAGGTTCTCGAGGAGCTGGCGCAGGCGAGGCTCGTCGGCCGCGAGCGTCCGGTCGGTCTCGACGGCGAGCGTGGCGTCGGCGATGTCCACGGTGTCCCAGCACCGCCGGACGAGCGACGCGAGGTCGACCGCCGTGCGGTCGTCGATGGCCGAGCCCGAGCGGGCGAGGGTGAGGAGGTCCTCGACCAGCGCGTCCATGCGGTCGAAGCACTTCACGATGGCCCTCGTGATGGCGCTCCCGCTCGCGCTCGTCTTCCTGGCCCTCCACGGGTTCCTCCAGGGCACGGTCGCGCTCGCCGCGCTCGGCTTCGTCGCCGTCTTCGCCCTCGTCGCGAAGTCCGGCGGCGACTGACCCGCTGCGGACTGGCTCTCCGGCGGCGCCCCCGACGAGCAGCGGTGCCCGCCCGCCGGCCGTGCCGGCGGCCGACGACGGCGTAGATATCTGTCCTCCCCTCGGGCGGCTTATCCCCGTGGATCCTTGCTCGAAACGAACCATGGTCACGTTCACGCAGGCCCAGTGGATCCAGCTCCTCGCCGTGCTGTCGGTCCCGGCGCTGTTCCTGACGATGCTGTTCGCCAGGACGACCGCCGGCGCGTCCTTCAAGTGGAAGCAGGTCCGGATGGTGGCGGTCGTCGCGCTCGCGCCGGTCGTCATCGTCCTCGTCGTCCGGAATCTCATCACGACGTGGATGGCCCTCGGGTCCCTCGCGGTCCTCGCGGTCCTGTTCCTGCTCGTCAACTCGAGCGGCGACTGAGTCGCCGACCCCGCCGCCCGGCACCTCCGCCGCACGCCACCCCGCCCAGCGACGGCTGCCGGACCGAGCGGACCGAGACGACGTTCACGCGCAGCCGTGCCCGTTCGGCACGCCGATGCGAGTCCTCGGTTCGGGTGACCTGTCGAGACGTGACGCCGGCGGGACGGTCGTGTCCGTCGCCCGCGAGGGGCGACCGTCGATGCGGCCGGGCTACTCGGAGCCCGAGCCCTGCGTGCTCGTGACGAACCAGATGCCGCCGACGACCGCGGCACCGGCGACGAGTCCGGTGAGGAACAGCCTCGTGCTCATTGGAGGGTTCGTGCCACGTCCCGGGTCGGTGGCACGTCGGCGCTACGGCCCCGGACGGAAAGTGCCGAACGACACGTCACGGGACCGGGGCAGTCCGCGGCCAGCGGGACGGTTCCGTCCCGCTGGGCGACGGGGCTAGTCGGCGCCCTTCTTGCCCTTGTTGGTGAGGTAGTACCAGATGCCGCCGACGATACCGCCGCCGACGAGCAGACCGAGCAGCAGCATGCCACTGGACATTGTGGAGGGGCGTGCCACGTCGCGTGGCACGTGGAGAGGTAAGCGACGGTGCCGTTTCAACCGCCGAGACAGCCGCGCCGCGTGACCTGTTCCCCGGAAGCGTCGCGGGGGCCAGCCGGGTTCCACCGGCACGAGTGGCCGGTAGCGGTATTGTCCCGGCGACCGTACCCGCGCCCATGACGGCAGTCGCCTTCCTGAGCGTCGCGCCCGCCACCGACGAGAGCATGGCTCCCGACGTCGCCGACGCCGTCGCGGCCCTCGATGGGTTCCCGGTCGACTACGAGACCACGCCGATGGGGACGGTCATCGAGGCCGACGACGCCGGCACGCTCTTCGAGGCCGCGGCGGCGGCCCACGAGGCGGTCGACGCCGACCGCGTGAACACCCTGCTCAAGGTCGACGACAAGCGCACCGTCGACGAACCGGCCTCCGCGAAGGTTGAGGCCCTCGAGGACGTCCTCGGTCGCGCCGCGGTCGGCCACGGCCGCGACGGTTGAGCGGCCACCCGACCGCGCACCGAGTGTCGTCCGAGTACCGTCCTTTATACCCGGGGGCGCCCCAGCCGGGGCCATGGAGCCGCTCAACCGGACGGCCGTCGAACTCGTCGACGAGGCTCTCGACTTCGCGGGGGAGCTGGCCATTGGGGCCCACGAGCTCGAGAACGGCGCGACCGTCCTCGACTTCGGCGTCGAGCACCGCGGCGGCGTCGAGGCCGGCCTCCTCCTCGCGGAGATCGCCGCCGCCGGTCTCGCGAGCGTGCAGACCCGCCTCGGTCGCGTCGACGGCCACCCGCTCACGCACGTCGAACTCGTCACCGACCACCCGGACCTCGCCCTTTTGGGCTCGATGCGCGGCGGGTGGGAACTCGCCGTCGACGGCTACGAGGCCCTCGCCGGCGGTCCGGCGCGGGCCATCGTCGCCGAGGAGGCCGTCTTCGACGCGCTGGGGTACGCCGAGCACGCGGAGTTTGGGGTCCTCGTCCTCGAGAGCGACCGCCTGCCGACGGCCGCCGTCGCGGACACCGTCGCGGAGCGGACCGGCCTCGACGCCCAGGACGTCTTCCTCGCGGTCTGTCCCGCGGCGAGCGTCGCGGGCTCCGTGCTCGCGGCGGCCCGCGCGGCGGAGGTGACCTGCGGGCGCCTCCACGACCTCGGCGTGGACCCCGGGGAACTGGTCAGCACGGCCGCGAGTGCGCCCGTCCCGCCGGTCGCGGAGACCGAGTCGGCCGCACTCGCCCGGGGGACGGACGCCGTCGCGTACGGCGGCGAGGTCCAGATGACCCTCGGGACCGGTGCCGCGGACGCCGACCTCGCGGACCTCGCCTCGACCGCCAGCGGGACCTACGGCCGCCCGTTCGCCGACGTGTTCGCGGCCGTCGACTGGGACTACGCGGCGGTCGAGGCGTCGGCGTTCGGCCCCGCGGCGGTGACCGCCGACGTCCTCGGCGGGCCGACCCACGCGCTCGGCGAGCGCGACGACGCGGTCCTGGCCGAGTCCTTTGCGATTTAAGCCGGTCCCGCCCGCGCCGGCCGCCCTCGACGCCGTCGCGGCCGCCCGAGACGCGGTCCCGCTCGTCCCCGCGCCGGAGGCCGACTGCTGTGCCCGGGTCGGCGACGCGCTGGACTGCGAGCGCGACGTCGCCCGGCAGTGGCTAACGTTCCTCCGCGCGCTCGGACTCGTGCGCGAGGCGGAGCGCGGGTTCGTCCGGACCGACGCGACCGTCGAGCGCGACGCCCTCGCCGCGGCGTTCCGCGAGCGCGTCCACGGCGCGAGCGAGGTGCTCGCGGCGCTCGATTCGGCGTCGGCGACGGCCGCGGCGGACGAACCGGAGGCGGCCGGCGGGTCGGGCGCGGCCGGCACCACGCGGGGAGCGGTCGCGGAGCGGACCGCCGACGTCCTCACCCGCTGGGAGCGCGACCGGCGGCCCGACGCGATGGCGGCCTGGACCGAGCGCGTGGGACGCCTCCTCGGGTGGGCGACGCTGCTCGGGCTGGCGGAGCGCGTCGAGGCGGGCGGAGAGACAGCGGGAGAGACGGACGGGCGGGGGAGAGACGGCGACGCCGCGACCGAGGGGCCGCGCTACCGGCGCTCGTCGGCCTGATCCTCGACGACGCCGGTGACGGTCCCGACGCCCTTGGACTGCCCCTCCCGGAAGACGAAGCGCTGGCCCGCCTCGACGAGGTACGGCCGGAACTTGAACCGGACCGTCGCGCGTCCCGTGTCACCCGGGAGCAACTGCCCCTCGGCGGGGTCGAAGCGCGCCGCCTCGCTCGCGGTCTCGAGGTGGACGACCGGCTCGTAGCCGGTGTGGATGCGGGTGGGGTGGTTGAGCACCATCACGTCGGCCTCGAACTCCCGGACCGCGGGCGGGTCGGCGTCGAGCGGGAGGAGCGCCATGCCGCGCTCCACCTCGGACTCCGCGACGCCCTTCAGCGCGATGCCGACGATGCGGCCGGCGCTCGCGCGGTCGACGCGGTGGTAGTGCATCTCGATGGAGCGCACCTCCACCTCGCGGTACGCGCCGTCGGCGGTCGGGCCCAGGAGCAACTCGTCGCCGGCCTCGACGCTCCCCGAGCGGATGGTGCCCGACGCCACCGCGCCGACGCCGGTGACGTTGTAGGTCCGGTCGACGTACATCCGGAACCGCTCGCCGCCCACGCCGCGCTTCGGGAGGCGGTAGAACAGGTCGTCGAGGGCGTCCATCCCGTCGCCGGTGACCGCGCTCGTGCGGAACACCGGGACGACGTTGTCGTCGATCTCGTCGACCGCGGCGTCGACGCCGTGGCGCGCCACCCGGAGCGGGGTGCGGCCCACGTCCCGGAGCAGGCGGCCGACCTCGCGCTCGACGTCGTCGACCCGGTCGGCGTCCACGACGTCGGTCTTGGTGATGGCGACCACCGTGGGCAGCTCCGTCGCGAGGAGGATGCCGAGGTGCTCTCTGGTCGTCCGGGTGGGGCCGTCGTCCGCGGCCACGGCGAGCAGGCCGTAGTCGAGTTTCTGCCCGAGCAGGCCGCGGATGGTCGTCCGGAGCCACGGCTCGTGGCCGACGGTGTCGACGAAGGAGACCAGGCGGTCTGCCTCCGCGACGACGCGGGCGCGGTCGTCCTTCCGCGCGGGGTTGTCCATCCGGACCGGCTCGCCGTCGCTGAAGCCGTACACGCCGTACGAGAGGTCCGCGGAGAGGCCGCGCTCGACCTCGTGTGGCTGGACGTCGAGGTGCGCGCGGGTGCCGCCGTCGCCGTCGTCGGCGTCGCCGGTGACGAGCGAGCCGACCAGCGTCGACTTGCCGTGGTCGACGTGGCCGGCGGTGCCGACGACGATGTGGCGGTCGTCGGTGTCGAGGGTCGCGCCCTCGCGGACGGTCGCGACGCCGACGAGGCCGGTGCCGTCGGGCCCCTCGCCGTCGACGCCCCACGTCTCCACGTCGTCGATGTGGGCGCCGGCCTCCTCCGCGAGCAGGCTGAGCACGTCCATCGTCTCGGAGAAGGCGGTCGGCGAGATGCCGGCCACGCCGCCGTCGTCGGTGACGCCCACGACGTAGGTGGCCTCGCCGTCGCCGGAGAGCACCCGGTGGCGGAGCTGTGCCGCTAGGCTCTCGAGGCGGCCGTCGGCGAGGTGGACGTCGCGGCTGAGGCGCTCCTTGAACTCCACGCTCCCGCCCTCCTGCTCGCCGCGCTCGAGGGCGCGGTGCAGGACGGCGCGGTCACGGGCCATGGAACCCAGGTGGCGGCCAGGCGCCAAAAACCTTCTCCGGGGGCGGAGGGGCCGTCTCGGCTCCCCATTGAAGGCCTCGGGAGACCTACGGACCCCCATGAGCGTCTCGGGGCTCTGCCAGGTGTGTGAGGCCGCCACGGCGACCGACCGCTGTGATCGGTGTGGCCGCCTCGCCTGCGCGGACCACTTCGACGAGGAGTACGGGCTCTGCGTGGACTGTGCCCGCGAGGTGCGGCGGGGGCGAGACGGTGGGGGCGGCGGGGGCGGTACGGGCGACGGGTCGCCCGAGACCGGCGAGCCGTTCGACCCCACCGGCGAGGGGTACCGGCAGTAGGTCGTCGACGCGGTCAGCCGGACGCGCCGGTCCGGAGCCGGTCACGCAGGTCCCGGGCGGCCTCGCCCGCGGCCCGGAAGAAGTCGTCGCCGGTCGCGCCCTCGGCCTCGCCGGCGAAGATGATGCCCCGCGAGGAGTTGACGACGCCCGCGCCGGCGAAGGGGCCCTCGGCGGCGGGCGCACACTCGGCCGCCGCGACCGCGTCGCCGCTCTGTGCCCCGACGCCGGGCACGAGGAAGGGGAGGCCGGGGACGCGCTCGCGGATGGCGCGCAGTTCGGCGGGGGCGGTCGCGCCGACCACGAGGCCGGCCTCGCCGTCGAGGCCCGCGACGAGGTCCGCCACGAGCTCGTAGAGCAGGTCGCCGCCCGCGAGTGCACACTCCTGGAGGTCGGCGCCGCCGGGGTTCGAGGTCCGGCAGAGCACGAACGCGGCGCCGTGCTCGAGGAACGGCTCGATGCCGTCGCGCCCGAGGTACGGCGAGACGGTGATGGCGTCGGCGCCGGTGTCGGCGAGCAGGTCGGCGTACCGCGCCGCGGTGTGGCCGACGTCCCCGCGCTTCGCGTCGAGGACGAGCGGGACGTCGTGCCCGTGGGCGGCCTCGACGGTCCCGGCGAGCGCGTGCCACCCCGCGGGGTCCTCGTAGAACGCGGCGTTTGGCTTGTACGCCGCGGCGTACTCGTGGGTGGCGTCCACGATGCGGCGGTTGAAGGCGAGCCGCGGGTTTTCCGCCCCCTGCACCGCCGGCGGGAGGCGGTCGGGGTCGGGGTCGAGGCCGACGCAGACGAGGCTGTCGACCGACGCGACGCGGTCGGCCAGCCGCTCGAAGGCGTCCATGCCCGGTCGTTTCCCGCCGGTCACCTCAAGGTGCCGGTGGGACCGCTCGCAGTCGGCGGGGCCTCGGCGCAACGCTGGTCAGGCGTCGCCGTCCGCGGACCCGCCGAGGGACTCGCGCACGGCCCGGGCCGCGCGGTCGACGGCGAGACCGCGCCGGCGCGCGTACAGCACCGCCGCGGCGTCGGCCGTCACGCCCAGCTCCCCCTGCAGCTTGTTGATGCCGGCGACGGCGTCGCGCTTCTCGGCGCCGTCGTCGACGAGCGCGGCGAGCACGCGCTCGAAGGGCGAGCGCCGGCGGAGGACGTCCTCGTCGGGCGTCTCGTCGGCCGGCACGGTCACCGCGTCGGGGTCCACGGTGAGCGAGAGCGCTTCCCCGTCGCGCTCGAGGAGGCCCTCCGCGGTGGCCACGTCGACGAGCTGCTTGGCCTGGTCGGGCGAGAACCAGTCCCGCTCGAGCGAGAGCGAGACGACGAACTCGCCCTCCCCGAGCGTCGACTTGCCCGCGCTCGCGAACGGCGCCGCCACCGTGGCCTCCAGGTCCATCCGGGTCACCCTGGCGCGACGGGTCCGGATAAAGCTTCCCGGTCCCGCCCGTCCCGGTCCGCCGACGCCGGGGCCACGCGTCGCCGGTCGCGGTCGGCGGTCGCGCCACCGTCCAGGGACGGCCGTCCTCACGCCGGGTACCGCGGGGTTGAAGTACGGGCTCGCCGTCGTCACGACCATGAGACACCAGGGTCGTTCCCGCCGGACCAAGACCGGCGCCCGCGTCGTCCCGAACCGCAAGAAGCGCAAGGCCCAGCTCGGCCGGGACCCGACCGAGACCACCGTCGGCGAGCGACGGCTCCAGACCGTCGACGCCCGCGGCAACGACGAGAAGGTGCGCGCGCTCTCGACGGACGTCGCGAACGTCGCACTCCCCGACGGCGAGACCGAGCGCGCCACCCTCCAGGACGTCCTCGAGAACCCTGCGAACCCCAACTACGCCCGCCGGAACATCGTCACCCGCGGCGCCATCGTCCAGACCGACGTGGGCCAGGCCCGCGTCACCTCGCGCCCCGGCCAGGACGGCCGCGTCGACGCCGTGCTCCTCCCCGAGGACGAGCAGGTCGACGTCGAGGCGTAGCCGGTCCGCCGACCCACTTGCCGCGAACACGGCACTCCCCCGCCGCGCACTCGCCGGCGCGACCACTTCCAGAAAGGCTTTACCCTCGGCCACCTAACAGTTTCTCGTCATGCGCACCGCAGTCAAGCTCCTGGTCGCCCTGGTCGCCGTGGCCCTGGTCTACAAGCTCGTCGTCGCCGACTCCTCGACGGCCGCGCCGCCGGCCGCGGACGCCGCCGAGGTCGAGTCGGTCGAGGCGGCCTGAGCGGTCCCGGCGACCGGTTCGCGACGGTGTCCCGCTCGCCGATCGGTCCTCCCGGACCGTTTCCTCTGCCGGCCACCGCCCGCGGCCGCGTTCAGTACCCTTAACCCCCTCCTGCGGCGAGAGGCGTCCATGTACGGCGTCGTCACCCGGAACGCCCCGGAGCTGGAGTGGGAGGGGTTCGACCGCGCGGTGTACGAGGTGAAGGCGCCGACCGGCCGGACCGCCGAGCCCGAGGCCGCCGGCGCGAGCGCCGTCTCCTGCTTCGGCGACACCGCCACCGTGGAGGTCCGCCCGGAGCTCGCCCAGCGGGACGCCGCGGGCCGCCCGGCGACGCGCGAGCGCGCGGACTTCGGGTGGTCCTCGGTGTGCCCGACCGAGCCGGACTACCGCGCGGGCGTGCTCGAGACGGTCGCCGACGCCGCGGCGGCGAGCGGCGACGTCCGCCTCGACGACGTCGGCTTCGCCGGTCCGGCGTACTGCCGCTGTGACCGCTGTGACCGGCTCGCCGCCGAGAGCGACCACGACGACCGCACGGCGTGGCGCGCCGCGACGGTGAGCGCGTTCGTCGCCGACGCCGCCGAGCGCGTGCCCGGCCGGCTCTCCCTCTCGGTCCACCCCGACCCCTACCCCGGCCACCTCCGCCGGCACGGGGGCGTCGACCTCGCGGCGGTGGCCGACGACGTCGACGAGGTGGTGGTACCGCTGTACGACGCCCACTACGACACGACCTACTGGCTGGACACGCTCGCCGCGGGGTTCGCCGACCGCACCGACGATCTCGGGCTCGAGCTGGGCGTCGAGCTGTACGCCGCCGACGTCGACCTCGACCGCCTCGAGGCGGCCGCGGCGACCGTCGAGCCCCACGCCGACGTGACGTACTTCGGCTACGGCGCGGACGCCGGCCGCGCGGTCCTCCGGCGGCGGGCGGCGGCCGCGGGCGAGGGCGTCGAGCACGGCCCGTGAGCCAGCCCGGGGCGGTACGAGCCGGCCCGGGGGTGCGAGGCGACCCGACCGGGTGCGGACGCCGGAGCGAGCGACGACGGTATAGGGCCGGGTCGCCAACTCCCGTCCGTGACGGCGCCGGCCCACGACATCCACGTCCACTCGTCGTACTCCGACGGCTCCGACCTCGCCGCGATGGTGCAGGCGGCCGCGGACGCGGGGCTCGACGGCGTGGGCGTCGCCGACCACTGCATCGTCGTCGACGACGACTTCGGCCGGCGGGCGCGCTACGACCTCGTGGAGACCTACGAGGAGCGCCGCGCGGACATCGAGGCGGTGCGGGCCGAGACGCCGATCGACGTCTTCGACGCCGCCGAGGTGAGCTACGTCCCCGACGCCGAGGCCGAGATCGCGGCCTTCCTCGACCGCGCCGACTTCGAGTACACCGTCGGGAGCGTCCACTTCGCCGGGCCGTACGACTACACCGGCGGGGCGCAGTACGCCCACGCCGACGAGGCGGCGCGCCGGGCGGCGGTCGAGACGTACTTCGAGACGGTGGTCGACCTCGTCGAGTCGGAGCTGTTCGACGTGGCCGGCCACCTCGACCTCGTGCAGCGCATCCCCCCGCTGCGCGGGTTCGCCGAGCGCCGGCATTACGAGGCGCTCGCCGGGGCGTTCGCCGACTCCCGGACCGTCCCGGAGATCAACGCCGGGCACCTCACGCGCGCCTACGGCGAGATCCACCCCGAGCCGCGCTACCTCGCCTTCCTGCGCGAGCGCGGCGTCGAGTTCGCGCTGGGCACCGACGCCCACCGGCCCCACGAGGTCCGCGAGCGCATCGCGGCGCTCGAGGAGCGGGGGATCACGGCCGACGTCACCCCGGTCTGAGCCGGCCTCGCACCCGCGGCGAGGGTCCGGCGGGACCTGGTCGGCCCGCGGGATTCCGGGTCCCTTTTCTACGAGCCCCGCGACGTGCCGGACATGAGCTTCGAGGAAGGCGACAGCGTCGTGCTCCACGACGAGCACTCAGAGTACGACGGCGAGGTCGGCGAGGTCGTCCTCGTGATGGAGACGATGTTCGGCGACGAGAACTACACCGTGAGCTTCGACGACGGCCAGGAGGCCGGCATCCCCGCCGACAACCTCGAGGCCGCGCCCGACGACGCGGAGGCCGGCGACGAGGGCCGCCACGAAGCGGCCGGCGAGGCCGACGACGCGGAGTAGACCGGTGAGTTCGGTCCCGTTCCACTACGTCGACCTGCGGACTTTCTGCTACGAGACGGAGGACGAGCGGCGGGTGGAGCGGGCGCTCCGGCAGTTCCTGCCCGAGGAGTACCCCATCGAGCGCGAGGTCAGCGAGGGCCACCACGGCGACCGCATCCTGCTCCTCTCCGCGCGCGTCGAGCGCGCCGACGAGATCCGCGAGGTGCTCGCGGCGCTGAAAGACTCCCCGGAGATCGACGCCGTGCGCCGCGAGGTCGCCGACCGCGTCGACGAGGACTGCTCGCTCTTCGTGCGCCTCGACAAGCAGGCGGCCTACCGGGGCGCGGTGCGCCTCGGCGAGGGCATCCAGCTGCGCGCGAAGGTCGAGGCCTACCCCGCGAAGCG
>JBDGTC010000109.1:0-20226 GCA_042217215.1 Halobacteriaceae archaeon | reverse complement strand
TCTCGACGGTCGACAACGCCGTCTACGGCAGCGGGTCGAAGGTGACCCAGAACCCGGTCGGCAACGTCGGCGTCTACCAGGGCAACGGCGGCGACCTCCTGACCGGACTCCCGCGCCAGTCGGTGATGGCCGACGCCGAGACGCCGTACCACCAGCCGCTCCGCCTCTCGACGGTCGTCCACGCGCCGGTCGACCGCGTCACCGACGTCCTGGCCGACAACGACGACGTGACCGAACTGCTGGACAACGGGTGGCTGTCCCTCACGGTCGTCGACCCCACCCGGGACCATCGCGCGCTCCACTACGCGGGCGACCTGTCGTGGGAGCCCGTCGCCGACCGGGCCCCGGTGGCGCCGGCGGAGCACGCGACCACCGCCCTCGCGGACGACTGACGCCGACGCCCCGCCCGGGAGCGTTAGGACCCGCCGTGAAGTGCGCCACGTCGGAAGGGCCGGCATGGAGCACGCCGAGTTCAGAGCGACCGTCGCGGAGCGCGCCCCCGAGCTCTCGGTGGACGTCGACGACCTCGTCGACGCCACGCTCGTCGAGGTCGGGCGGTACGTCTCGCCGGGGGAGGCCGTCGACCTCGCGGACCGGCTCCCCGGCCACGACGCCGAGCGACTCGAGCGCTCCGTGCCCGACGGCCCGTCGCCGCCGCCGGTCGAGTCGTTCCTCGACGACGTGGCCCGCGAGTCCGGCGTCGACAGAGAGCAGGTCGAGGAGGGAGTCCGGGCGGTGTTCGACACCGTCGCCGAGGCGGCGGGCAGGAGTGAACTCGCCGACGCCCGGGCCCAGTTCCCGGCCGCCTACGACGACCTCCTCGAGCCCCGCGAGGTGCCCGGCGAGCACACGTTCGTCGAGCGGGTCGCCGCCGAGACCGACCTCGACGGACAGGAGGCCCGCGACGCCGCGGAGGCCGCCCTCGAGACGTTGGGCGACCGGCTCTCGCGAGGCGAAGCCGAGGACCTCGCGCACCCCCTCGCCGACGACGGCGCGGCGTGGCTGGTCCAGGCCGACCCGGAGCGCGCGACCGACCTCTCGCGCGAGGCGTTCGTGGGGCGCATCGCCGACCGGGAGGGCGTGGACCCCGACAGCGCCCGCGAGCACGCGCGGGCGGTCTACGGCATACTCGCCGATGCGACCGGCGAGGAGTTCGACCGCGCGCTCGAGCAACTGCCGCCAGAGTACGCGCCCGTCCTCCCGGAGTAGCTCGGGGACGGGGGCGTCGCGGAGGGGGGAGACAACCACGCACGCGCCTCGACACGGTCATAGGGCCGGGAGCGCTATCCCCCGGCGATGGACCGCGAGCGTGCCGTCGAACTGGTGGAGGGCCTCGTCGACACGGTCGAGTCCGACCCGATGCCGGTGCCGGTCCGGGAGGTGTGGGTGTACGGCGACGTCGCGCTCGGCCTCGACCCCGTCGAGCGCCTCGACGTCTACGTCACGAAGGACCTCGTCTTCGACGGCGACCCGGCCGACCCGGAGACGCTGCCGTCCGGGCTCGCGGGGGTCGAGGGCGTCGGCGAGACGGTGAGCGCGGCGTGGGCCCGCGCGTTCCCCGAGCACGTCCGGGCGAACGAGCGGGGCCACGTCGCCCCGGAGCGGTGCCTCGCCGCCCACCTCCTCCCCGCGGACGCGCCGGTACACCTCGAGGTGTGCAACACGAGCTTCGACGACAACGTCACCCGCCGGCTCGAGGGCGCACGGGCGCGCGGCGACTACGAGACGGCACTGGACCCGCGCGGCGCACTGCTGTGGGCCGACGGCGAGCGCAGCGCGGAGGCGTTCGAGCGCCTCCGGGAGGGCGCGTTCGTCTTCCCCACGCTCCGCGAGGGGCTCGAGATGCTGGGCCTCGACGACGCGGCGGCCGACGCGGCCGCGACGGCCATCGAGGCCCGCCGCGCCGACCAGGACGGGACCTCCGTGCGCGGCGACGTGGTCTGACCGTTCCGGACCGCCGGCCGCCGGGGCGTCAGGGCACCCTGCCCACGGTGACGTGGTACGGGACGACCTCGGCACGCCGGTAGCGCTCCGCGGCCATCTGCTCCACGGCCGTGCGCCCCATGGCGCGCCAGTCGGCGGCCACGGCCGACAGCTCCTCGCCCGAGAGTCCGCCGGCCGCGAGCGTCTCCGCCACCGCGTCGATGCGGTCCCCGCGGGCCTTCCGGCGCGCGGCCTCGACCGCGGCGGCGCCGTAGGGCGGTTCGGTCACGCGGGTGTGGTGGACCTCGCGGGTCTCGACGTCGACGAGGCCGGCCGCGCGGAACAAGTCCGAGGCGTCGCCGAGCGCCACGTCGGTCTCGACGCCCGAGAGGTACGCCTCCCGCACGCGTCGGGCGAGTGGCGCCTCCACGTCGACCGTCGAGCGCACCGCGACCGCGGCGTTGTCGGGTTCGACGCAGGCCACGCGGTCGCTCGCGACGCGGGCGAACGCCTCGACGGCCGCGGCCGGGTCGGGCAGGTTCACGAGCAGCGCCTGGCACGCCACGAGGTCGACCGCGCCGTCGCGGAGCGGCAGCCGCGTCGCGTCGGCCGCGAGCCGCGGGGGCGGGGCGTCGGCGAGGAGGTCGCGGTCGGCGTCGGCGGCGAGGACCGTGGCGTCCGGGCCCGCCTCCTCGCGGAGCACGCGCGTGAACTCCCCGCTCCCCGCGCCGGCGTCGAGGACGGCGTCCTGGTCGGGGAGCGCCAGGGGCTCCAGTGCCGCGCGCTCGCCCTCCCAGAGCCCCTCGCGGGCGTACGCGAGGTACTCGGCGGAGAATCGTCGCACGGCGGGAGGTGGAGGCGCGGCGGGTTAAGGGGACCGTCCCGCCCTCAGTCGGCGGTGACCGGCTCCGGCTCGCGGAGCTCCCGCACCGTGTCGATGTCGTAGGCGAACCCCTTGCCCCGCTCGGGCTCGTTCGGCGTCTCGAGCACGAGGGGGACGTCCCGCAGGTCGGGGTGGTTCACGACGGCGCGGACGCCGTCCTCGCCGATCTCGCCCTCGCCGAGGTGGGCGTGCTCGTCCTTGTGCGTCCCGCAGCCGTGGACGGAGTCGTTGAGGTGGATACAGTGGAGGTTCTCGAGGCCGGGCCCGTCGTCGAAAGCCGCCAGCGTCTCGTCCACGCCGGCCGCGTCGGAGAGGTCGTACCCCGCCGCCCACGCGTGGGCGGTGTCGAGACAGAAGCCGAGGTGCAGGTCGGTCAGCTCCTGCACCCGGGCGAGGTGCTCGAACTGCCCGCCGAGCTTCGTCCCGGCCCCGGCGTCGCTCTCGACGAGGACGGTGACTGCCTCGGGGACGTCGAGGTCGTCCAGCACCGAGGCGGCGTGCTCGAGGCCGCCCTCGACGCCCGCGCCGGTGTGCGCGCCGAGGTGGACGTTGACGTACTCGACGCCCAGTGCGGCCGCGGCGTCGACCTCACCCTGCATCGACTCGAGAGACTTCGCCCGGAGGTCGGCCTTCGGGGTGCAGAGGTTCACGAGGTAGGAGGTGTGGATGACCCACGGACCCTCGATGCGCTCGGCCGTCGCCTCGCGGAACCGGGCCGCCTCATCGTCGCCGACGGTCGGGTCCCGCCAGACCTGCGGCGAGTGGGTGAATATCTGGCCGCAGTTGCCGCCGACGTCGCGCTGGCGCTCCGGGGCATTGTCCACGCCGCCGGCGACCGAGACGTGCGCGCCGACGAGGAGGTCGTCGTCCATGCGTGCTGGAGACGCCGGTGGCCGATAGGGGTTGCCATGCGCGACGCCGGCCGGCTACCCGCCGTCCGCGGTACCCGCAGGGCGACCACCCGTCCCGACCCCGGCCCCGACGTCCGCCCGCTCCGCGTCCCGGACCCACGCGTCCGTGCGGTACTCCGCCGCGAGCTCCCGGGCGCGGTCGCGCTCGGCGGCGGTCCAGTCGCCCGGCTCCGCGCCGACACGCGAGCCGAACGCGTCCGCGAGGGCGTCGGCGAGCGCGTCGCGGTCGACCCCCCTGTCCGCGAGACTCCCCACGCGCTCGCGGAACGCCGCCGGGGACGGGCCGTCGGCGAACACCGCGGCGTGGCGTCCGGGCGTCCGGGCGACTGACAGGGAGCCGTGCTGGAGCACGGCGTCGCTCGTGCGGTACTGCGCGCTCCCCGCGAGCTTGCGGACGGGGTCGCTCCCGTCGGAGTCCGCGTCGTCGACCCCGCCACCGTCGGTCGGGACGACCACGTCGTGGGCCGCGTGGACCGGCCGAAGGTAACACGCCGGACGGAAGCGGCCCGCGACGCGCTCGCTCGCGAGGCGGGCGTCGACGTCCAGGGCGGCGAGGGCGTCCAGCACGGGTTCGAGGAGCAGGCGATACGACGCGGCGGTTCCCTCGGGGAGCGCGTCGGCGGGCGCCGCGACCGCGTACGCGAGGTCGCCGGCTGCGTCGTGGTAGATAGCGCCGCCGCCGGTGCGCCGCCGGGTGACGTCCACGCCCGCGTCTTCGCAGTGGGCCCAGTCGACGACCCCGGCGTCCTGGGCGTAGCCGAGCGTGAGCGTGCCGGGCGCTGCCCAGCCGTAGAGCCGGACGGTGCAGGGCCCGCCGTCGGCGGCCGTCTCCGCGGCCATCTCGTCGTACGCGAGTTGCTCGGGACCCGGGCGGCGCTCGTCGCGGACGAGCCGCCAGTCCAGGGCCGCGAGGCGCATCGTCCGCGGTTCGGGCCGGGGCGGGCAAGTCCGTGACGGTCCGCGCCGGCGCCCTCACAGCCAGCGACCGGTCACGGGCCGGAGACGGGCGGCGGGACCGACCCGTACAGCCCCAACACGGACACGAGGAGCGCGCCGCCGACGGCCATCGCCACGAACAGCGAGGCGTAGGCCAGCCGAGCGGGGCCCGACAGCGGGTCGTCGCTGCGCGGGAGCCGCCCCGTCCGCGCGAGGGCGAGGAGTCCCCACGCGGCGTTGCCGAGCGCGAGGGCGCCGACCGCGAGATCGCCGATGGTGACGGCGTCCGTCCGCGGACAGTCACGCGCCGGGCCGAAAACTCTCCGGCGGCGGACCGGCCCCGGGAACCGTGCGCGACCGCCGCCAGACGAGTCCGGCCCGGTCAGTGCCGCGGACGAGTACGGGTGACCCGGCAGCGACGGTGTGCGGCCGAATCGCTCGGCCGGCGCCGTCAGTTAGGCCTCGACGTGGTCGCCCACGACGGCGCCCCGGGGAACCACGTCGATCGTCGTCTCGGCGCCGATGGCGGTCCCGCCGTCGACGGCCTCGACGCGGAGGATCACGTCCTCGGGACTCGCACACCCGCAGTTGACGAACTCGTCCCACTCGTCGCCGACGGCGACGGGTCCCGCGTGCGCCCACCGGAGGTACCGGCGATACGTGTCCTCCCTCATGTTCTCCCGAAGCCACTCGCTGTCCGCGACCCACCAGTCGTCGGTGTCGTCCGGATCGGTCTCCGGTGACCGGAAGGAGACCAGGATCCGGTCCGCCTGGTCGTCGACGGTGGCCGGGTCCGTCACGCCTACGTCACGTCGGTCGGTCGATACCATCAGTCGTCGGCCTCCGTCGGAATCGGGGCGGCCCGGTCAGGCGACGCCGCGTCAGCCGACTCGAGCCACTCCCCGGCGTCCAGGGCGGCCATGCTCCCCGTACCGGCGGCGGTGACCGCCTGCTGGTACTCGCGGTCCATCACGTCCCCCGCCGCGAACACCCCGTCGACGGCGGTCGCGGTCGTCGCCCACGCGTCTCCGGCGTCGGCAGGTGACACGTATCCGTCGGCGTCGAGATCGACGGGCGTCTCCCGGAGGAAGTCGGTGTTCGGCTCGTGGCCGATGGCGTAGAACACGCCACCCACGTCGACCTCCTCGACCGCCACGTCCTCCCCGGCCTCGTACTTCTCCCGCGGGTGGCCGTCCGGGTGCGAGACGAGTGTCCCGCCCGTCACGCCCTTCTCGCGCGACCCGCTGATCGCCACGAGTTCCGTGTTCCAGGCGACGGTGACGTCCTCGTGCGCGGTGGCGCGGTCGGCCATGATCTCCGATGCCCGGAGTTCGTCCCGGCGGTGGACGACCGTCACGGAGTCGGCGAAATTCGCGAGGAAGAGCGCCTCCTCCATCGCGCTGTCACCGCCACCGACGACCAGGACGTGGTCCCCGCGGTGGAACGCGCCGTCGCAAGTCGCGCAGGTCGAGAGGCCGTACCCCATCAGCTCGTCCTCGCCGTCGGCGCCGACCCACCGGGCGCTCGCGCCCGTCGCGACGACCAGCGCGCGGGTCCGGAGCGTCTCGCCGGTCGAGAGCGACAGCTCGAGCGGGTGCCCGTCTAGCTCCGCAGCCGTGACGCTGCCGGGCCGGAACTCGGCCCCGAAGCGCTCGGCCTGCTCTCGACCGCGCCGGACCAGGTCCGTGCCGCCGACGCCGTCCGGGAACCCGAGGTAGTTCTCGACCTCGGTCGACAGGGTCAGCTGGCCGCCGGGCTCGTCGCCCTCCAGCACGAGGGGGTCGAGGTCCGCTCGCGCGGCGTAGACCGCCGCCGAGAGCCCGGCCACGCCGGAGCCGGCCACGATCAGGTCGTCGACGTCCCCGCTCATCTACCCGGTGTAGGACTCGACGAGCGATCGGAGCGCATCGTCGCCCTGGAGACCGACGATCTCCTCGACCGGCTGACCGTCGGCGAACAGGACGAGCGTCGGGACGCCGCGGACGCCGTACTCCGCGGCGAGCGCCTGGTTCGCGTCCACGTCGACCTTCGCGACCGCGGCGTCGGTGTCGGCGGCCAGCGCCTCGATGGTCGGCTCGAGCATCTGGCACGGGCCACACCAGTCGGCGTAGAAGTCCGCGAGGACCACGTCGTGCCCGGCGGTCAGTTCGGCGAGGTGGTCCGCGCCGTCGACGTGGAGCGGCTCGTCCGGGGAATCGGTACCTGCTCCGCGTGCAGTATCGGTTGCCATCACCGACCGGTACGGACCGGCACCGGGTAAGGATTTTGGGTAGTCTCTACAAGACTACCCAATGTAACCCGACCGCAGGACCGGGGTCATGTGCTCCCAGCCCACCGGCGGAGAACGTCATCGGCAGCGGCCGCCGGCGGAGGTCGCGGCTGACACCCGACAGGAGATGGAGGTCTAGCCCTCGACAGACGGGGGCGAGGTCCCGGACCGGTCGTACTTGTTCTCGAACTCCTGGATGAGCTGGCCCACCTTCGCGTACCAGTCGTTGAGCATCCGCTGCATGTCGTCGGCAATCTGTGACGGGTCCGTCGGGGAGTACACGTGATAGTATCCCCCCTGGTCGTAGTTGATCTGGTTCTTCTCGATGAAGCCCGTCTGGAGGAGCCGCTGGACCGCGCGGTACGCGGTGGACCGCTCGCGTTCGACGGCGTCGGCGATCTCGTCGACGGTCAGTGGGTCGTCAGCCTCGGCGAGCGCCCGGTAGCACTCCTTGTCGAGTTCCTTGAGACCGTGGAAGCACTCCAGAAGCCCCTCGCACGTCATGTCCCGCCGGAGCTGTTCAGCCATCGAGTCTGGCATCGGGTACCGTGATTTGGTACGTGCAGGCCCGATAAAAGACTTGTGTAAAGATCATACAATCCTGTGCGGACCCGCAGCCGCGGGACGGGGCGCCGGACCTCCTCGTCCGACGGGCGACGGAGCCGGAACTGCCGGGGACGACCGGTGGTCGGCGTCGGCCGTGTGGGTGGGACTGACGGCGACGGCGGCAGGGCGATCCACGGGTCACAGCAGGAGACACGCGGCGCCGTAGGCGAGTGCGAACGGGAGGAGGAACGACCCAGACCACGCACCCACCGTCAGGAGGATCTTCCGTGCGTCCACGGCCTCGCGGCCGCCGACAGTTGCACCGCTCCCGATGATGGCGCTGACGACGATCTCGTTGAACGAGACCGGGACCCCAGGAACTCCGCCACCTGCGCGATCAGGAACGACGGCACGAGCGCCGGGATCGACCTCCGCGGCCCCAGCGACGAGTAGTCCCGTGCCAGCGACTTGATCATCCGGGGCGCACCCGTCCACGACCCGACGAGCATCCCGAATCCGCCGCCGACGAGCACGGCGAACGTCGAACCGATCCCGACCCGGTCGAGCAGCGGCAGCAGCGGGCCGACGGCGAGGCCGACCTGACTCCCGCCCGCGGAGAACGCGACGAGGGAGCCGAGCGCCAGCAACACGCGCCGGAGCCCCCGCGCTCGTCCCGACTGACGTCCCACCAGACGACACCCGGCGGATGAGCATCATCGCCACGAAGGGCACCCTGGACATGGCGCACCCGCCGCTCACCCTCGCCAGCACCGACGCCGCCTTCGGCTACGAGGTGACCGTCTTCCACACGTTCTGGGGGCTGGACGTCCTGCACGAGGAGCGCTCGACGGACCTCAAGCTGAGTTCGGTCGGCAGCCCCAACCTGCCCGTCCCGAACGCCGTCGGGGCGCTCCCGGGCGTGGATCGCGTGACGACGACGCTGATGGAGCGGAGGATCGCGGACAACGACACCGCCACCATCGAGGAACTCGTCGAGACGAGCCTCGAGATGGGGGTGGAGTTCCAGGCCTGCCAGATGACCATCGACCTGCTGGGCTACGACGAAGACGACTTCTACGACGGCGTCACCACCGGGGTCGGCGCGGCGACCGCCCTCCGGGAGATGGTCGGCGCCGACATCCAGCTCCTCGTCTGACCGCCGGTGACCACCCCCGACGGCGCCGTCCCCACGGCGACCCGCCGGCAGCGTCCCCCGGGCCGCGCACGCAGCCGCTCGGACCCTGTCGGCGCGGGGTCCCGCGGCAGACGGTGTCAGGACCACTCCGGTTCGAGGGCCTCCAGCAGCACCTCGACCTCCGGGTGGGTGTTGACCGCGTGGACTGACACGCGAACGGCGTCCGGCGCCGGCAGGGCACGGACGACAATCCCCGCCGACGCGAGCCGGTCGACCGTCGCCCGGGGGTCCTCCACGTCGACCGTCACGAGGCCCGAGGGGGGGTCGGCGGGACTGAGAAGCCGGTGGTCGGGGACGCCACCGGCCAGCCGACCGGCCAGTTCACGGATCCGGTCGGCGATGCGCTCCACGCCGATCTCGTCGATCGCGTCGATCGCCTCGGCCAGGGCGACGTGAGGTGCCGGGTTCGCCGAGCCGACCTCGAACCGCCGTGCGCCCGCGGCGAACTCGGGTGAGGGTGCGGTCGGCGTCTCGACGCTCCGGTAGCCGACCGTCGAGGGGCGGAGCGAGTCGGCGACCCCGCCGTCGACGTAGAGGAAGCCGCCGCCCCACAGTCCGAGCAGCCACTTGTGTCCGGCCGCCGCGACCGCGTCCGCGCCCCACGCGTCGACGTCCATCGGGAGCTGTCCCGGCACCTGCACGGCGTCGACGAGCGCGAACGCGCCAGCGTCGTGGGCGATCTCGACGAGGTCGGCGACCGGCAACCGGGTGCCGTGGGTCCACGTCACCGCACTGAAACACGCCAGCCGGGCGTCCGAGACGGCCTCCGCGAAGGCGTCGCGATCGACGCGGCCGTTCTCGGTCTCGACGACCCGGACGTCGACACCCTCCCGTTCGAGACGTCGCCACGGGAGCGTCCCGGCCGGGTGCTCGAGGTCGGTCCGGACGACCGTGTCGCCGCGCTCCCAGTCGATGGCTGTCGCGACGGCGCCGATGCCCGCGGTCGTGCTCTCCGTGAGGGCGATCTCGTCGTCGTCTGCACCCACGAACGTGGCGACGCGCTCCCGCACCCGGTCGTAGGCGCCGAACGCAACCTCGTAGGGGTCGGTTCGAGCGCTCGCCCCGTACTCGTGTGACCGCACGAACTCGTCGGCGGCCTCGACGACGTTGCGCGGGCTCGGCCCGTGAGCCCCGAAATTCAGGTAGACGTCCTCGTGCAGTGCGGGCGTGTCGGCGCGGAGTTCTCTGGGGGTCATCTCGTTCACGGCGAGTCAGTCACCGTACCGTTCGAGCAGGTCGCGGAGTGCCCGTTCGCGCTGGCGACCCCGGCATCGGGTCACCGGGCTACCGTCTGCGGACACGGCGCCGGTCGTCTCCGCGGTCCGCGTGGCCATGACAGCAGCCGACGCGTCGGACGGACAATAGTCTTGTGGTTTCCGTACAATACGATACGGCAGTCGGTGTCCCGTCGGCGTCGGGCGAGGACGCGACTCTGACGGAGTGTCGTGCGCCTGACTCCGGCGCCCGGGAGCGGATCACCCTGCAGTCGCGGGGTCCTTGAGAGCGGACGGACCGACCGCGGGACTCGACTGGCGGCGGTGGAGGCGCCGCGACCGGCAACTGGCGACGCCTGGCGGGCGACAGCCGACCGGTGGACTTTTGTCAAGGTACAACATAACTACGGCCGAGGTCACCGTCAATGAACCGGAACGTCGGCGGAATCGACCGCACCGCTCGCCTCGTGCTCGGAGTGCTCGCCGTCGTCGCTGGCGTCGCGGCGTTCGCCGGGTACCTCTCGGTCGGGGCCGTGGTTGGAGCCGTGGCGCTCGTCGCTGGTGGGATCCTGCTCGTCACCGGAACGACCCAGAAGTGTCCCGTCAACGAGGCGGCCGGCATCGACACGACCGAGTGACGCGACCGACACCATCGGGACCGCTCGGGGTCGGCGGTGGAGACGCCCATGGCTGACACCGCCCCGTTCGAAACGCACGCGGCCCGCTACGACCGCTGGTTCGAGACCCACCCGGAGGCCCACCGCTCTGCGATGGCCGCCCTGTCGCGGCTCGTCCCGGAGGACAGCTTCGGCCTGGCCGTCGGCGTGGGGAGCGGTCGGTTCGCCGGACCGCTGAATATCGACGTCGGGCTGGACCCGGCCGGAGCGATGCTCGATCGGGCCCTCGACCGGGGCGTCACCCCGATCCGCGGGGTCGCCGAAGCACTCCCCGTCCGTCCAGCACGGTTCGACGTCGTCCTGGCCGTGACGACGGTGTGTTTCGTCGACGACCTGGCCGCGACGCTGCACGAGGCCCGCCGGGTCCTCCGTCCGGGGGCCGCGCTCGTCATCGGCTACGTCGACGCCGACAGCCCGCTCGGCCAGCGCTATCAGGAGACGGAGGGACGGAGTCCGTTCTACCGCGAGGCGACGTTTCTCTCCACGCCGGCCCCCGAGGAGGCCATCGAGGAGGCCGGGTTCCAGGAGGTCGAGTTCGTCCAGACGCTGTTCTCGTCTCCGTCAGCGATGGAGGAAGCCGATCCGGTCCGCGACGGTCACGGCGACGGCTCGTTCGTCGGGCTCCGTGCGGTCGTCCCGGGGTGACGGGCCGTCCCGGAGACGTGCCGGATCGGACCGTCTCGGCGTCGAGGACGCCGCGCGCCGTTCTCGACGCCGGTCGTGCGCGAACCGCGCGCCGACGTCGGTGAGCCCTCGACGGCGGCTCCGTGGGTGCCGGCCTCGAGACCGATCGTCAGGCCGGCGCCGGTGTGACGTGGCGGCCCGCATCGGTCGCGGTGTCTCGGTGCGGTGATCGTCGTCCTGGTCCAGCTCGCCGGCTCCGACCTTCCGGTGACCAGGGCCACCGCGGCGAACCGATCGGGGGTCACCGTGGACGGTCCTCGAGTTCGTCCGCGAACGCTCGCGGCACCCGGACGTACGCAAGTGCGTTGTCGACGAGTGCGTCGATCGGGATGTACTCGTCGACGGCGTGGACCGTGTCGGTTCCGAAGGCGAACTCCACCGTCGGGACTCCGGCGTTCCGGAGCCGTTTGGCGTCGCCGCCGCCGGTCGCGCTCCGTCGGTAGACCCGTTCGCCGCTCACCAGCTCCGCCGTCGACGCGACGGCCTCGACCAGCGGATCCTCGATCGACTCCGCAGTCCCGACGCTCCAGGACACGTCTGCTATCGTGATCCCCTCCCAGTCCGACACGCAGTGTCGAATGTCAGCGAGAACCTCGGGCGTCCGGACCCCTGCGGTCAGCCTGATGTCGATCTCGGCCCGGGCCGACCCGGGGACGCTGTTGACGGCCTCACCGCCCATGATGGTTCCGAGATTGATCGACGGAACGGTGAACAGGTCGCGGGCCGCCTCGGGCCCCATCGCCGGTGCGTAGTACTCGATCGACTCCTCGACGATCGGTTCCAGCGCAGCGGGCAGGTCGAGTTCTCGCGTCCCGAACCGCTCCCGGAGCGTCTGAACGGCCCCGTAGAGGCGGTCGATGGCGTTCTCACCGAGAACCGGCCGCGAGCCGTGAGCCGACTCGCCGCTGGCCTCGAGCGTGAGCCAGATGCTCCCGCGGTCGGCGATCGTCACCGAGTGGCGGCCCCCCTCGCAGGTGGGCTCCCCGATGAGGCAGCCAGCCGCGTCGAGGCGGTCGGCATCCACGAGCGCCGGCAGTCCGGCGTCGCCGCCCACCTCCTCCTCGCTCACGAACGCGAACAGGAGGTCGACCGGTGGGGTCGTCCCGGTTTCGACGAGGGCGCGCATCGCGAACAGCATCGCGGCCAGCGGTCCCTTCATGTCGGTCGCACCGCGGCCGTACAGCCGATCGCCGACTCGTTGCCCCCGGGGGTTGCGTGACCAGGCGTCCGCGTCGAACGGGACCGTGTCGGTGTGACCGGCGAAGAGCAGCGTCTCGTCGCGCTCGCCAGGGAGGGACACCAGGAGGTTCGGCTTCGCCGGTTCGACTGCTATCCGCTCGGTCTCGACCGGGTACGGGGCGAGGAAGCCCTCGATGCGATCGACGAGCGCTCTCGTGTCGCCCGGCGGATTCGGCGTCTCGAGGGCCAGCAGGTCCAGGGCCAGGTCGGCGAGTTCCTCGCGGTGAGCGGTAACGTGGCGGGCCGGAGCGTCGGCCGTCATCACGTGCAGCGCTCCTCCGAAACCGTCCGAGCCGGTCGGATCGGCCGCCGACCCCGGTCGATGGGCGGCGCCACCGGCAGGCCCGGGTCCCGCCGATCCGGGATGCCGACCCCGTCGTGGGACGCGGTCGCGTCTGCGTCGAGGCCCGGGGCCTCCATACCCGTGATTCCGGCCTCGACGCCGGAGGGGGATTCCCACGCGGCCCGGAACACATACCCGTTTGCCTCGACGGCGACGACAGCCGGTTCCAGGAAGCGACAGGTCTCGCTCGCGGCGCTCCTCCCCGACGGGCCACTACCGACGACCACGACCGTGTCGCTCATACCGGGGTATTGGGGGCAAGAGAGGAAAAGAATTTCGCGGTTTCCACAATACTGGTCGCTATACCCGGCTCGGAGCGACCGCTCCCGGAGGGGGTTCCGCTACGGACCGTCGACGAGCCACAGAGAGCCCCGAACACGGCCGCGACGAATCAGAAACGGCGGTTTCGACATCCCGCTGGAGAGCTCTTCCCCGAGGAGCGTCGCGTCGTACAGTTCGTCCGCCTTCCGCGTCGTGCACATCGCCCGCCCGGTCGATGGCGCCGGACGTGCGATTGCGGCCATCGTCGCCGCCACCGGCACCCTGGTCGAGGAAGGCGTACTGAACCGGTAGTATGGGCTACCACACGTTCGACCCCGATCGCGCCGCCGAGCTCGAGGACGCGGGGCGACGGTATCAGCTGCTCTCGGCCGAGGAGCTGCTCTGGGCGCTGTCGCCCGACGGGGACGAGACCGTCGCGGACCTCGGGAGCGGGACGGGGTTCTACACCGACGACGTCGCGCCCGCAGTCGACCACGCGTATGCAGTCGACATCCAGGAGTCGATGCACGAGCACTATCGAGCGAAAGGGGTCCCCGACAACGTCGACCTCGTGACGAGTGCCATCGCCGACCTCCCGTTCGAGACCGGCAGCCTCGACGCGGCGTTCTCGACGATGACGTATCACGAGTTCGCCGCGGAGGAGGCGCTCCGCGAGAGTGCCCGTGTCCTCGACTCCCGGGGGACGTTCGTCGTCGCCGACTGGACGGCGTCGGGACGAGGTACCCGCGGCCCGCCCATCGAGGAGCGGTTCTCGGCCGCCGACGCGGCCTCGGCACTCAGCCAGCACGGGTTCCATGTCGCGTTCGAGGCGGAGCGACCGGAGACCTTCCTGCTGATCGGCCACGCCGAATAGGGACTGAACGGGCCGGCTGCGACGACGGCCCGGGTCCCGTGCGCCGTGGACGGCGCCGGTGTGACCACCACCTGTCGCTCCCGGGGTGCCGGCACGACGGCAGCCAGGTGGCCCTCGACCGGCGGGACCGTCGAACCCCGGTAGTCGCTGGCCGCCCGCGTGGCACCGTCCGCTCGAGAGGCTGGTCGCCGGAGAGTCCGTGGGGGTCCAGCCCCGCCAGCGATCGTGCGGAGCGCTCTCCCGCGTTCTCGCCGGTGATCGGCGGGCGTCCGTCCGGCCTCCTCGCGCCGGTCGCGGGCACCTCCGGATCTGCCGTCGCACTCGGCAACCCGCAGACCCCACGGAACGGGAGATTCTATATAGCGGCATGGAGTTTACTACTTGAACCCCCACCCGGTCCGTCGCGCTTTTCCCCGGCGGTCGCCAAGTCAGTCGTGATGCAGGAGGTCGCGAGCGTCGTCAGAGAGCTCGAGCCCGAGGACGTCCACCTGCTCTCGGGCGTCGAGCACGGCATGCGCTTCTCCGAGTGGGTGAACCGGGAGACGCTCCCGGAGTTCTCCCGGCTCGGTCCCGAGGAGGTTAACTACCGCCTCGAGCGCGCGCTCCGCCGCGACCTGATCGAGCGGCGCACCATCCAGTACGAGGGGTTCACGCTGACGAGTGCGGGCTACGACGCGCTCGCGCTCCACGCCTTCGCCGAGGCCGACGTCCTCGACGGCGTCGGGGCGCCCCTGGGCGTGGGGAAGGAGAGCGACGTCTACGAGGTGCAGTCCTACCGCCCGATGGCGCTGAAGTTCCACCGCGAGGGGTACACCAACTTCCGCGAGGTCCACCGCGGTCGGGACTACACCGCCGACCGGGAGCACACCTCGTGGCTCTACACCGCGCGCGTGGCCGCCGAGCGGGAGTTCGACGCCCTGGAGACGCTGTACCCGGGCGTGAGCGTCCCGCAGCCGGTCGAGCAGAACCGCCACGCCATCGTGATGGAGCGGGTCGACGGCGTGGAGCTCTCGCGCGCCGAACTGCGCGACGAGCAGGTGGTCGGCGTCGTCGACCTCGTCCTCGACGAGATCGCGGCGGCGTACGACGCGGGCCTCGTCCACGCCGACGCGAGCGAGTACAACGTCTTCGTCGACGCGGACGGCGTGACGCTGTTCGACTGGCCCCAGGCCGTCCCGGTCGACCACGAGAACGCCGACGAGTTCCTCGAGCGCGACGTCGAGAACGTGCTCGCCTACTTCCGCCGCAAGTACCCGGGGCAGACGCCGGACGTCGACGCCGCCACGGTGACCGAGCGGGTGGCCGCCGACGCGTTCGACGGCGTGCGCGCGCTGCCCTGAGCCAGCGCACCGCGAAACCCCGCTCGCGCGAGCGGGACAGTCCGCGCGAACCGCACGGCGTCGACGGTGACACGGCCGGTGAGTCGGATCGGCGGACGTGAACCTCATGCCGCGATACGGAATCGGGCACTCGGACAGCCGGTGGGGCTCCGGCAGGCCGAGTTGCCGTGCGGACGGACCTCCCGCGACCCCCGTTCCGAAGCCCTTAACCGCCGAGGCGGGGAACGACACCCAACTCGCTGGCGTGCGGGCAGCCAGCGGGCACCTGCTACGGCAGGACGGAATGTGGCCGCGGCACCCCCGCCGGCTGAACCGCAACCGCCCGCGGTGAACGCACATGGCAAAGAGCTTCTACTCGCACATCCGGGACGCGTGGGCGGACCCGGACGACGGCAAGCTGGCGGAACTGCAGTGGCAACGAAAGCAGAAGTGGCGCGAACAGGGCGCCGTGGTGCGCATCGAGCGCCCAACCCGCCTCGACCGCGCGCGCTCGCTGGGCTACAAGGCCAAGCAGGGCGTCGTGGTCGCGCGGGCCAGCGTCCGCAAGGGCGGCGCGCGCAAGCAGCGGTTCACGGCCGGGCGGCGCTCGAAGCGACAGGGCGTCAACCGCATCGGCCGCAAGAAGAACCTCCAGCGCATCGCGGAGGAGCGCACGGGCCGGAAGTTCCCGAACCTCCGCGTCCTGAACTCCTACTGGGTCGGAGAGGACGGCAGCCAGCGCTGGTTCGAGGTCATCCTGGTGGACCCCGACCACCCGGCCATCGAGAACGACGACGACCTCGGCTGGATCTGTGACGACACCCACGCCGACCGCGCGGGCCGCGGGCTCACCTCCGCCGGGACGCAGAATCGCGGGCTCGGCGGACGTGGCACCGGGGCCGAGCGCACCCGGCCGAGCACGGGAAGCGGGCAGCGCCGCGAGGACTGACGGCGTCGGCAGTCCGCCGCTTCTCGCAGCCGCCACGTCTCTCAGACGGCGCCGACGAGCAGCCACGCGAGCGCCAGCCCCGCGAATGCGCCGAGGAGCGTCCCGGCGGCGTGGAGCGTCGCGAGGAGGCGGTCGCCGCCGTCCCAGAGCGAGAGCACCTCGTAGCTCGTCGAGGAGAAGGTGGTGAACGCGCCACACGCGCCGGTCCCGAGCAGGAGGGTGAGGCGCCCCCCGGCGCCTCCGGCGACGAGGAGTCCGAGGAGGAAGCTCCCCACGACGTTCACGACCACGGTCCCCGCGGGGTAGCGCCCGGCGTCGACGGCGCGCGCCACGAGGTGGCGCGCGACGGCACCGCCCGCACCGCCCGCGGCGACCAGCGCGGCCGCGAGCGGCCCGAGCGTCATCCAGACCGCCCCCAGCGTCGCCTGGCCGCGGCGCGGCCGAGCCACGCCGCCGCGAGCCCGAGTGCGTAGGTGACGAGGACGTACCCGGCCCCGGGCCAGGGGAGCGCGGTGAACGCCCCGAGCGCGAACGTGCTGTAGGTGGTGAACGACGAGCAGAACCCGGTCACCGCGAAGAGTTCGACGCGGCCCGACGCGCCGCGGAGCGAGAGCGCACGCGTGACGAGCAGGCCCAGCAGGGCGGCGCCGGCGACGTTGGCCGCCAGGGTCCCGGGACGGCCCGGGAGGCCCAGCGAGACGAGCCACCGGCCGGTCGCCCCGGCGGCGCCGGCGACGAGGAGGAGTGCCACGGGGAGCAACCGGTCGTCGGTGGCCACGGGCGACGGTCACCGGGCGAGGTCCGAGAGAGTGTCGATGTGTCGGCGGTAGCCCCGGCACGGGTGTCGAACCCCCGCCGGAGCCGGCCCACAGACGGAAGTCCGGGCATTTATAGGTGTTTCTGGTGTACGGTTCCGGTATGAGCGAGGAGCAGGTCCGCCCGGGGCTGGAGAACGTCGTGGCCGCGGAGACGCGGCTGAGCAAGATCGACGGTGACTCCGGGGAACTCGTCATCGGCGGCTTCCCCGTGGAGGAGCTCGCCGCGAACGCGAGCTTCGAGGAGACGGTCTCGCTGCTCTGGACCGACGAACTGCCGCGCGGTCCGGAGCTCGAGGCGTTCGGCCGCCGACTCGCCGAGCGCCGGCCCATCTCGCCGGCGACCCGGGAGTCCCTCCGCGAGGCCGCCGAGGCCGGGCTCCCGGCGATGGACGCCCTCCGCATCGGGGCCGCGAGCGCGTCGCTCGCGCCCGGGGCCGACGTCGGGGGCGACGGTGGCGACGACGTCGACCAGGCGCCGCTCATCGTCGCCCAGCTCCCGACCGTCGTCGCGACGTACTGGCGGTTCCGGCAGGGCGAGGAGCCCGTCGCGCCCCGCGCCGACCTCTCGCACGCCGCGAACTACCTCTACATGCTCACCGGCGAGGAGCCCTCCGCCGCGCAGGTCGCCGGCCTCGAGACCTACCTCAACACGGTCGTCGACCACGGACTCAACGCGTCGACGTTCACCGCACGGACCATCGCGTCCACCGAGTCCGACGTCGTCTCCGCGGTGACCGGTGCCATCGGCGCCCTCAAGGGGCCCCTCCACGGCGGCGCGCCGGGGCCGGTGCTCGAGATGCTCCAGGAGATCGACGAGGCCGGCGACCCCGAGGGCTACCTCCGCGAGAAGCTGGAGGCCGGGGAGCGGCTGATGGGCTTCGGCCACCGCGTCTACGACACCCGCGACCCGCGGGCGGCCGTGCTCTCGGACGCCGCCGAGCAGTTCTACCGGGACGGCGAGGGCGGGCGGTTCTTCGAACTGGCCCGCGAGATCGAGGACGTCGCCGTCGACCTCCTCGCTGAGTACAAGCCGGGGCGGGACCTCGCGACCAATGTCGAGTTCTACACCGCCGTCTTGCTCCACGGCGTCGGTATCCCCCGGGAACTGTTCTCTGCGACCTTCGCCGTGTCGCGCGTCGGCGGGTGGACGGCCCACTACAAGGAACAGCAGGAGGACAACCGGCTCATCCGCCCGCGGGCGTCCTACGTCGGCGAGACCGACCGCGAGTGGGTCCCGGTCGAACAGCGATAGCGGTGCGGGGACCGGTCTCCGGACCCGCCGTCAGCGCTCCTCGCGTGTCTCCGGGTGTCGCACCGTCAGCACCGGTACCTCCGCGGTCCGCACCACTCGCTCGGCGACGCTCCCGATGGTGAACCGATCGAGGCCGGTCCGGCCGTGGGTCCCCATCGCGACGAGGTCCGCGTCGACCTCCTCGGCGTGGCCGACGATGGCGGCCGCGGGCGTCCCCTCGACGATGGCCGTGCTCGCGTCGAGGCCGCGCTCCGCGGCGAGGTCCGCGACCGCCTCGACCGCGTCCGCGGCGACGCTCCGGAACGACCCGAACAGCGGGCTCGCCTGCGAGAGGCGCGTGTCGACGACGGAGAGCGCGCGGACGTCCGCGTCGTAGGTCGCCGCGAGGTCGACCGCTCGCTCGGCGGCCACGACCGCGCCCTCGCTCCCGTCGGTCGGCACCACGACCGTGTCGTAGTCGGTCGTCGCTTCGGTCGGCGTCCCGGGTTCCCCCGCCGCCTCGTCGCCCGCGGTCCGCGCCGTCAGCACCGGGACGGGGGCCGTGCGGACCACCCGCTCGGCGACGCTGCCGAGGAGGAGTCGACCGATGCCGGTCCGACCGTGGGTCCCCATCGCGACGAGGTCCGCGCCCACCTCCTCGGCCGCGGCGACGACCGCGCGGGCGGGAACGCCGCGGCAGACCATCCCGTCGGCCGCGAGTCCGCGCCCGTGCGCCCGCTCGACGATGCGGTCGACGGCGGCCTCGCCCTCGGCCTGGAGAGCCGACTCCACGCTGGAGACCTCCGCGACGCCCTCGACGTCGCCGGAGAGGTAGCGGTCGTCGAGGACGTAGAGCGCGTGGACGGTCGCGCCGTAGCGGGCGGCGAGTTCGACGGCGTGGTCCGTGGCGCGGCGGGCGCTCCCGCTCCCGTCCGTCGGCACCAGGACGTCGTCGTAGGCTGTCACGCGTGACTGTCGGGTCGCTGTGACAATCAAACTGCCGGCGGGGACCCGCTTCCGGGTCTCGACGGTCCAGCGCGCCCTCAGCTCGCGCCGGCGTTCGGCGGGTTCCGGAAGAGGGCGTCGGCCACCGTCAGCGTCGCGACGGCGACCGCGGCGCCGACTGCCTGCGTCGACGGGACCGACAGCGCGACTCCGCCGAGACCGAGCGCGAGGACGAGCGGGATGGCGACCAGGACCAGGTCGTACCTGGTCAGCCCCAGCCGGCTGGACGGGTGTCCACCGGGGCGATCCAGCCGTTCCGAGGGGTCGGTCTGCCCGTGCTCGTCCATGCTACCACCTGGTCGCGTCTATGGGAGCGCCCCCAGATAAAACTTATCGCAAAGGAACCAGTAACCCCACCCGGCGTGTGAGCGAACACACCGCGGAGGAGCGGATCCGTGGCGACAACGGGCGGCGCCCCGGGACTCCACGCCGTGACGGCGTCGTCGAGCGGGAGATCCCCGTCCTCGGACCGCCGAGACCGGCACATCCGAAGGTATTTCAATTACACGCCGGTACTACGCAGTGGTATGAGCGAGTCGACGGAGTTCAGTCAGGTCGGGGAGGCCGCGGTCACCCGTGCGATCGGTCAGGAGTGGACCGAGGAGTTCATGGACTTCTCGGACTCGGACGTCATCATCGTCGGTGGCGGCCCCTCCGGGCTGATGGCGGCGAAGGAGCTGGCCGAGCGCGGCGTGAAGACGATGGTCGTCGAGAAGAACAACTACCTCGGCGGCGGGTTCTGGCTCGGCGGCTTCCTGATGAACAAGGTCACCGTCCGGTCGCCGGCCGAGTCCGTCCTCGACGAGCTCGACGTCGACTACAAGGAGTCCCAGGACAGCGAGGGGCTCTACGTCGCCAACGGGCCGGAGGCCTGCTCCGGGCTCATCAAGGCGGCGTGTGACGCGGGCGCGAAGATGCAGAACATGACGGAGTTCACCGACATCGTCAT
>JBDGTC010000011.1:0-21020 GCA_042217215.1 Halobacteriaceae archaeon | reverse complement strand
GACTTCGACTTCTCGAACTCGTCGGCGATGCGCGCGACGGTGAGGTCGGCGTACCCCCACTCGCAGAGCGCCCGATAGGTCGCGCCCATGATGGCCTCCTGCGTGCCGTCCGGGTCGTCGGCGAAGGCCGGGCCGTCGGTCATCGGTGACTGAATGTTCAGTCAGGGCCGAAAGGCTGGCGGTTCCGGCGCGACCCGCCACAACGGGGATGGTCGCCCTCGCCCTCGTGACGGCCGTGACGCCACCGTTCACGGCACCCGGGGCCGGTGCCGCAGCGCTCGGTCGGGTCCTCGCACAGTCTCGCGTCGACGGCTGGGTGGACGCGTGGTCGGTGGGGGACGTCGTCGGCTCCGCGGTCGGGGCTTCCTCACGACCCTGGCGGTCGGCGCCGTCCTCGTCTCGCTGACCCCCGCCTTCACGCGGGCCCGGATGGCGCGCGTCGTCGCCGACCCCGTCGGCTCCCTCGTCTCCGGGCTCGTCTGTCTGGTCTTCGTCGTGCTCGTCACCGTCGTGCTCGTCTTCACCGTCGTCGGTATCGTCGTCGCCGTCCCCTTCGCCGTCGCCGCGTTCGCGGTCTGGGCGGTCGGGTCGGCCGTCGCGTTCCTGGCGGTGGGGGACCGACTCGTGGGCCACGAGGAGGGGTGGCTCCGGCCACTCCTCGTCGGGGCGGCCGTCAACGGCGCACTGACGGTCACGGGCCTGGGCGCGCTCCTCTCGTTTTGCGTCGGCGCCGCGGGCTTCGGCGCGGTGCTCCGCGACTGGCTGGAAAACTGGAAGTGAACCGTGGCAGGGTCCCCGGAGTCTTCCGTTCCGAAGCCCCGGGACGCCGTCTACGCCCGCTTCTCTTTCAGTTCGCCGACCTTCGACTCGACGTCGACGCGCTTCTCGCCCAGTCCCGCACCGGCGAGCGCGCCGAGGCCCGCACCGGTCGATGCCAGCTTTCGGCTCACGAGGCCGCCGACGGCGGCACCGACGGCCGCGCCGACGGCAGCGTACTTCGCGCGATGCAGCGCCCGCTTCAGGTGTCGTCCCATAAGTGTTCGAACGAGTCGGCCCGGGATAAATCTTCCACCACGGCGGCCGGGGACGACCTGTCAGAGCGCGAACCGCAGGCCGAATCCCTTTCAGGCCGAGGCGGTAAGGCCGGCCGACATGTGGACGCCCAGCACGCGACGCGAGCGTCTCGGTGTCGCCGCGGCGGTCCTCCTGGCGGCGGTCCTCGCCCTCGCCACCGTCGTCCTCGCGGTTGGCGCCGCCCCGACCGTGACGGACGTCCAGAGCCGGTGGGGTGCCGTCTCGGAGACGTCGACCGTCGTCGTGACGAACGTCTCCGTCGGTGGCGTCGGTGCGGTGCCGAACGTCACATCGGTCGACAACCGGTTCGGCGCGGTCAACGAGAGCACGACCGTCATCCACACGACGCTGGTCGTCCGGAACCCGAACCCGTTCCCGGTGCCGCCCGTCGTCGACGTGGGCGCGCGGGTGTGGCTCAACGACGTCGTGGTGGCGCCGGCCGACCCGGTCAGGACCGGCTTCGCCACCGGGAACGACACCGTCACGGTCCGCACGGCGCTCCTGAACGAGCGCATCCCGCGGTGGTGGCCCACCCACGTGAACCGGGGCGAGACCACCACCGTCACCGTCGACCCCGTTGTGGGCGTGCCGCTCCTGGGCGTCGACCCGCCGAACCGGACCCGGCAATTCGAGACGGACGTGCTCTCGGCGTTCGAGACCAACGCGAGCCGGGTGGTGCGCCTCGGGGACCGCCGCCTCCTCCGCGTCGCGCCACTCGACGCGAGGTGGGGGACCGCGACCAGAAACGTCACGCCGCTGCACGTGGAGACGACCCTCGAGAGCGTCCACGAGCGGCCGGTGACCTTCGAGCGCATCGAGTACCACGTCTCGATGAACGGCGTCGCCGTCGCGAACGGCTCGACCGGGCGCATCGTCGTCAGCCCCGGCGAGCGCCAGCCGCTCGCGCTCGACGTCACACTCGACAACGATCGCCTGGCGGCGTGGTGGCCGACACACGTCGCGCGGGGCGAGCGCACGAATCTGAGCGTCGAGGCGGTCGGCGTCACCACCGTCGACGGCGAGCCCACGGAGGTGCCCCTCGCGCCGCTCACGCGGCACGTCCGGTTCGAGACCGACCTCCTCGGCGGTACCGCCTCCTCCATCGAACCGCTCCCGTCTCCGCCTGGCCCCGGCGTGGCGGTCCCGCGGCTCGTCGACACCGCCGTGGCGTGGTCGACCGTCGACGAGGACACCACCAGGCTCGCCGCCGAGGCGACCATCACGAACCCCGGCGACGGTGACGGGCCGCTCGCCGACCTCCTCCGCCTCGACGCCGGGTTCTGGGTCCGCGCGAACGGCGTCCCGCTCGCGAACGTGTCGGTCGAGGACCGCCCGGTCCCGCCCGGGACCTCGACCCTCGCGGTGGGTGAGCCGGTCCCCGGGGACGCCATCGAGCGGTGGTGGGTCACCCACGTCAACCGCGGCGAGCGGACCAGGCGGGTCGCCCACGAGCGCGTCGTCGCCGACCTCGGCCTGACGCGAATCGGCCTCCGCAACCGGACGACGACCCGAACCGTCGAGACCGACGCCCTCGCCGGGCTGGGCACGGACGAGCCCCAGCCGGTCACGGCGGGCGGGCAGACCGTCCTGATCGTCGAGTCCTCGACCGCGTCGTGGGGGACCGCCACGACCGAGACGACGCCCGTCGAGACCAGCGTCGTCGTCCGGAACCCGACGCCGGGGACGGTCACCGTCACCGGCGTCTCCTACACCGTCCGCATGAACGAGGCCGTGATGGCGAACGGGAGCGATCCGCGCTCCGTCGCCGTCGGACCCGGACAGACCGCGACCCTCTCGCAGACGCTGCCACTCGAGACCGAGCGCGTCGACCGGTGGTGGGCCGCCCACGTCGCGGACGGGCAGGAGAGCGCGGTGACGGTGGTCTACACCGTCCACCTGCGCGCGGGTGGCGAGACCCACGCGGTCACCCTCGACGGGATGAACAGCACAATCACCACCAGCTTCGGGACCGCGGCTGGCTGAGCGTTCCGGGCAGGTCCGCCTCACTGATACGGCGGGCACCCCCAGCGTGCGAGCCCCGGGCAGCGTCCCACCGCGAGTACCTTTACCACACGCGCGGCCCTACCACCGACGATGGAGCCACGGTCCTTCGAGAACGAGCTGACCGAGCACAGCCACCGCGAGGCCGGGGAGATGGCGGCGTTCCACGACGCGTACGACGACGCCGTCGCGGCGGTGCGCGCCGACCTCGGCGGCCGGCACCCCGCCGTCGTCGACGGCGACCCCGTCGAGACCGGCGAGTGGTTCACCGTGTCCAGCCCGGGGGAGCTCGACCTGACCGTCGGGGAGTTCGCCGCCGGCGACCCCGAGACGGTCCACCGCGCCGTCGCCGCGGCGCGGGAGACGTTCGCCGACTGGCGCGACTGGCCGCCGGACGAGCGCGCGGCGCTGTTCCGCGACGCGGCCGCGGAGCTGCGGTCGCGGAAGTTCCGGCTCGCCGCGACGCTGAGCCTCGAGAACGGGAAGAACCGCCCGGAGGCGATGGCCGACGTCGACGAGGCCATCGACTTCCTGCGCTTTTACGCCCGCGAGTACGAGCGCAACGACGGGTACGTCTACGACACCGGGCGCCCCACGCCGGACCAGCACTGCACGAACCTGCTTCGGCCCTACGGCGTCTTCGGCGTGGTCGCGCCGTTCAACTTCCCGGTCGCCATCCTCGCCGGCATGACGACGGGCGCCGTCGTGACGGGGAACACCGCCGTCGTGAAGCCCGCGAGCGCGACGCCGCTGGTCGCCCACGAGTTCCTCGACGCGCTCTCGGCAGCAGGCGTCCCCGACGGCGTGGTCAACCTCGTCACCGGCGGCGGGAGCGACGTCGGGCAGCCACTCGTCGAGCACGAGGACGTCGCCGGCGTCGCGTTCACCGGCTCGCGCGAGGTGGGGCTGGGCATCCAGCGCACGTTCGTCGACTCGGACAAACACGGCCCCGTGATCGCGGAACTCGGCGGGAAGAACCCGGTGATCGTCACGGGCAGCGCCGACCTGGACGATGCCGTCGAGGGCGTGACGATGGGCGCCTTCGGGTTCAGCGGGCAGAAGTGCTCGGCGACCTCGCGGGTGTACGTCGAGCGCGGCCGCGTCGATCGCTTCGTCGACCGCGTGGTGGCGGCCGCCGAGGACCTCCCCATCGCCCCGCCGACCCACCGCGACGCGGTGATGGCGCCGGTCGTCGACGACGCGGCGCTGGCGCGCTACCGCGACGTCTGCGAGCGGGCGGCGGCGGTCGGCACCGTCCACACCGGGGACGCGGCGGCCGGCGACGACGAGTTCCCGACCGACCGGGTGCCCGAGGGCGTCGACCTCCCGGACGGCCGCTACGTCGCGCCGACGGTCGTCACGGGCGTCCCCCACGAGCACGACCTCGCCCGCGAGGAGCACTTCCTCCCGTTCGTCACGGTCCACCCGGTCGACGACCTCGACGAGGCCATCGCGAAGGCCAACGACAGCGACTACGGCCTCTGTGCGGGGCTCTTCGCGGCGGACGAGGGCGAGGTCGAGACCTGGCTCGACCGCATCGAGTCCGGGATGTGTTACGTGAACCGGGCACGGAGCGCGACCACCGGCGCCCTCGTCCAGGGGCAGCCCTTCGGCGGGTGGAAGTACTCCGGCACGACGGGCAAGTTCGCCGGCGGCTATTGGTACCTGCCGCAGTTCATGCGAGAGCAGAGCCGGACCGTCGTCCGGGGCGAGTGACGGACGGCGGTTGGCGTCCCCGCCCCGCCGGCTCAGCCGCTCCCGACCGCCGACGCCTCCTCGGAGACGAAGACGGCCTCGGTCGGGCCGTCGCCGTCGAACGCGTCGTCCGGGACGCGCACGAACAGGGTCTCGAGGGTGATGTCGGCGGTCCCGACATCGCTCGCGTCGGTGAAATTCACGACCGCGGTGTCGCGGTAGGCGGTCACGTTCAGGACGCGCGCGTCCGGGACGCTCGAGTCGGGGAACACCTGGTAGACCAGGAGGGACTCGGAGGCGAGGTCGGTCGCCGCCACGAACGCCGCCGCGTCGGGCGCCGAGGCGTTCAGCGCGGAGCGGTTGAGTCGCTCGCGGTCGGCCGGCGAGCCGAGGACGATCGTAACCCTCCGCACCGAAGTCTCGTTGCCCAGGTCGTAGGTCAGACCCCCCTCCACCAGCGGCATGCCCAGGTGGGCGGTGTCGACGACGACGCTGTCGGACGAGCCGTTCCCGAGGACGGTCGGCGCCGTTGCATTCCCGGCGTCGAGCCAGGGCGGGGTCCAGTCACCGGGCGACCCGGTCGGTGGCCCGGTGGTGGGCGGGGCCGTGGTCGGTGGCTCGGTGGTGGGCGCGCTGGTCGTCCCGTCGGTGCCGGCGGGGCCCGCCGGGGCACCGAGGCAGCCGGCGCCGAGGAGCGCCAGCGCGACGGCCGCGACCGCGGTGGTCTGGAGGGCACGGTGCATGGTCGGAGCGACGGGCCGGGAGGACGTGGTGGTTCCGGATGCTCAAACGCGGGTTTGAGCGTTCGAGAGGCGGTCGACGCTCCGCCGCGTGGTCACGCCCGGCGGTGCTCGTGGACGGCCAGCCCGAGGGCGAGGACGGTCAGTCCGACCTCGAACAGGGTCCCGGGGCCGAGGTCGATGGCGCGGAAGTGAGTGGAAAACCCCGTACCGACGTCGTACGGCGGGGCGGGGAGGAGCGGCCACGCGAGGTAGGGCAGGTCGGCGAACTCGCCCGCCGCGAGCTGGGGGAGGGGGTCGACGAGCACGTGGGAGAGCACGCCCGCGACCAGGCCGGTCGCGGCCGAACCCCGGCCCACGCGTCGCCCCGCCCACACCGTCACCGCGGCGAGCGGGAGCACGACGACGAGCGAGTGCAGGAGCGAGCGGCCCGCGGGGAGGACGCCCAGCCACCACGCGAGTGGTTTGTCGATCAGGTCGGGGAGCTGGGTGCCGAGGAGGAGGCCGGCGAGGGTGCGGTCGTGGACGTCACCCCCGGGGAGTCGGGACCAGTACCGCCGGGCGGCGTAGTACCCGAGGTAGCCGACGGCGGCGTGGCCCCAGAACCACATCTCACTCGGCGTCGAGGATGTCTTCGGCCGCGAGCGAGGCGATCTGGTCGCTCAGTTCCGGGTCGACGACGGCCTCCTCGGCGCCGTCGTGCAGGCGGTCGTTGTGGCGCTCGAGCGTCGCCGCGAGGTCGTCGAGCGAGACCCGCGTCGTCGTCCCGCAGGCCTCGCAGACCACGGGGACGCGGACGGTGTCGGCGTCGCGGGGCATGTCGGGCACCTCGGGCCACGCCGACATAACCGGTCCGGTTGCGCGGCCGGCGAGCCGGTCGGGTGTCGCCGGCGTCGGCCACCGGCGTCGACCGCCCGGGCTCACGCACTCGTCGCGATCACCCACGCGTACGTCGCGACGACGCCGAGCGACAGCACCGCGACCAGGAGCCACAGCAGGACCCACTTCCTCCCCGCGCCCATGGCCCGAGTCCCGCCCCGGGGCCATATCAGTGTACTGTTTGGTCAGCGGAACGACCGGCCGCCAGCGGGACGGTCCGTCGCGGTCGCCCCGGTCAGCCCGGCGCGGGCCTCGGGAGGGCGCGGTGGGCACGGGGCGGCAGCAGGTAGTTACCCCGCCGGAGCGTCCGGAGGTACTGGAGGATGCCGTTGTTCGTGCGCTGACCGACGGCGGAGTCGGCCGCCACGTCGGTGCCGTTCATCGCCTCGCGGGTCGCGACGAAGTCCCCGATCTCGCGCTGGAGGGAGAGAAAGTGGAGGCCGGGGGTCTCGCCGTCGGTGGAGTCGAAGTCCCGCCGCAGGATGACCGGTTCGTCGTCGTCCGTCCGGGCGCGCGCCGTCTTCTGGGTGTGGCCGACGACGCCGACCTCGCGGGCGGCCTCGGCAGTGGGCCGGCAGTCGTCGACGCCGCTGTCGGTCCCGAGGTTCGCGCCGACGCCCTCGACGGCCCCGGTCTCGGCGTGGTGGGGACAGAACATCTTGGCCACGCGCTGGTAGCGGGAGTCCTGTTCGTACCACTGCGAGAGGTCGAGTGAAAGGTGTGAGAGGTGGAGGGTCGACCCGCCGGCGAACGGTCCGGACCCGATCGTGACCCGGTCCTCGGTGGCCTGGTTCGACCTGAGGCCGGACTTGAATCCCATGAACAGCGGGGCCTCGTCGCTCACGGCGTCGGCCGACACGTCGGCGACGTCCGCGTGCTCCGCGGGGAGCCCGGCCCCGACGAAGCCGGTGCGGCGCTCGCGGATCGCGAGGTGGTCCGCGAGGGCAGTCCCGGGCTGGGGCACCCCGTTCAGCGTGTCGTTGGTCCCCCGGAGGGCCTCCTCCGCACCGAGCACCGCCCGCGGGTGGTCGCTCGCGAGGTGGACGAGGGCGTCCGGGTCGTCGAGCGTCGGGTCCTCGAAGGGGGCGAGGGGTTCGGGTGGGGGGAGGTCGACCCCGGCGGCCGTGGCGTCGAAGTGGCGGGCGAAGTACCCCGGCGAGTACGCCACGGTCACCAGGAGCCCGTCGGCGCCGCGCTGGTACGCCCGCTCCACGCCGCGGAGGGACGCCTCGACCGCGCGCCGCGCGGCCGCGTCGGGCGACCCCCGGAGGTCACAGAGCAGCAGGGTGCGGTGGCGGGGCGGCACCACGTTCCCCGCGTCGTCCCGGCCGAGGACGTCGTTCCACGCGTGCTGGCGCTCGGGGTACCCCGAGACGTCCTCGGGGCCGCGCGGGAGGTCATTCCCCGAGCGCTCGAGGCACGCCGCGTACGCCGACAGGCCGCCGGTCGCAACGGCCGCGGCGCCCGCGCGGAGGACGGAGCGACGCGACGGACCGGCCGAGTCGCGGGTCACAGCGTCAGCGTCACCTCCCCGACGTCGAAGAAGGCCGTCTCGTAGCCCTCGTGGCGCGCGGCCTGTGGCGGGGCGTCGACGGTCACCGTCAGCTCGTCCCCGGACGTAACCGACGGCACCGTCGCCCCGTAGTGCGTCCCGAGGGCCGGACCGATGGCCCCGGGGAGGACGTCGTCGACCACCGTCGTCCCGCCGCGCGAGAGCGTCGCCGACAGCCCCATCGTCGGGAGCACGACACGGTTGTACCGCGCGCGGGCGGAGACGGCGAGGTACGTGCCGGCGCCGCCGTCGCCGGCCCGGCCGTCGGCGCCACCGACGCCGCCATCGCTCCCGCCCCCACCGGCGGGGTCATCGAGTGTCGTGACCGCGTAACGCACGTCCCCGGTCCTCGCCGTCCCGCGGACCGTCCCGGGGAGGTCGTCCGCGGCTGGCGCCCGCGTGTCGGGGAGCATGTCCATGTCCATCAGGTCCACCGCACCGCGGGTTCCCTCCCGGTCGGCCGGGACGTCCCTGTAGGAGATGTCCTCGACGGCCGAGTTGCTGTACTCCAGCGTGAAGGAGAACGTCTCCCCGCCGGCGTTGTCCGCGAGGGACCCGCGGCGGGCGAGCGTGGGCGCGCCGACGCGGACCGACACGTCGTAGGTGCCCTCGCCCGGGAGCGCGACGTTGTCCCCGAAGTGGAAGCCCATCCGCTGGGAGAGCATCTGCCACGGGCCGAGCGAGTCCACCTGGTTCCCGTCCCGGGAGATCGTGAGGTGAGGGGAGAGGTCCGGGGGGACGACACCGCTCTCTGCGTCCCAGACGACCGGCATGAGGTGGACGGAGTCCTCGTCCTGCAGGGGAACCTTCTCCGTGTGCTCGCCGGTCACGGTCCAGAAGCGGTGGGGGTAGGAGTACGCGAGGGCACACCGGTACGGCCCGGCCTCGACCCGGCCGGCCAGCTTCATCCCCTCGACGTGGGTCGGGACGTAGATCGCGTCCGGGCGGTCGTCGAGCACCGGCTGGGTCCGGACGGTCCGCGTCTCGAAGAGGCCGGCACAGCCGGCGAGACCGGCGGCAGTGGCGGCACCGGCCCCCGAGAGGAGGCGACGCCGGCTCGACGAGGCGCCCCGGGACGGGTCGGTCATCGGGTGATCCCTCGCACCGGTCGCCGAAGAGGGTACCGACTCCGGGACGCCGCGGCACCGGCCACGGCGGCGTCGCGGCGACGGGGTGCCGCCGCGCGGCGAGGCCGCCGCTTCCCAAACACCTACGGGCCGGGGTGTGAACGTCTCCCCCGATGACGGTCAGATACGGGCTCGTCGGAGTGTCGGGCCGTGGGTCCACCCACGCGAGCTACGCCGCCGGTCACGACGACGCGACGGTGGTCGCCGGCGCCGACGTCGACGAGGACGCGCTCGCGGCGTTCGCCGGGGAGTACGACGCCGAGACGTACACCGACGTCGAGGCGATGCTCGCAGACGCCGACCTCGACGCGGTGAGCATCTGTACGCCGTCGGGGCTCCACGGCGAGGCCGCCATCGCCGCGGCGGCGGCGGGCGTGAGCGCGCTCGTCGAGAAGCCCCTCGACGTCCACCTCGAGACGGTCGACGAGATGGTGGCGGCGGCCGACGAGCACGGCGTCCGGCTGGGCTGTATCTTCCAGCGCCGGTTCACCCCCGAGCGCTGGACCGCCCGCGAGTGGGTCGAGGACGGGCGGTTCGGCGACCTGATGCTCGCCGACACCGCCGTGAAGTGGCACCGGCCGCAGAGCTACTACGAGGGCTCCTGGCACGGCACGCGGGACATGGACGGCGGCGTCCTCCTCCAGCAGGCCGTCCACTTCGTCGACCTCGTGCAGTGGCTGGCCGGCGGCGTCGACCGGGTGTACGCCAGCGCGGGCACGCTCGCCCACGACATGGAGTGCGAGGACGTCGCCGTCGTGAACCTCGAGCTCTCGAACGGCGGCTTCGGCGCCATCGAGGCCACGACGGCCGTGAAGGGCGGGAACGATCGGATCGAGCTCAACGGCACCGAGGGCTCGTACGACACGGGAACCTTCTACGAGGGCCACGACGAGGTCGAGCCCGACCTCTCGGAGCCCCCCGTCCGCGGTACCGAGGGCCAGGTCCGGGACTTCGTCGAGGCGGTGCGTGACGACCGCCCGCCGGTCGTCGACGGCGCCGAAGCCGTCGACGCCGTCGAGGTCGTCATGGCCGCGTACGCCTCCGCGACCCTCGAGGAGCCGGTCCCGGTCGACGACGTCCGGGACTACCTCGAGTACACGTAGCGGGCCGGCCAGCGCCGACGCGGCCGGACGCGGTCGACGCCGGGTGCCTGTCGAGTTGCGGCCGAAACCGTCGGGGAGGGTCCGAAAACCGCCGGAACCACGCGGGAGCGGCCGCGACGCGCCGGGCCGGTCTCGGGTCGACTTACCCGTGGCGCCCCACCCTCCGGACACGCACTGACCATGGACACCGCATCCACCGGGGCGCCCCGGCACGCTCGCCGCGACGCGGGCGGGGGCGACCCGACCGACCGAGGCCACCGTAGCGCGCGCCGGCAGCAGGGTCGCCGTCCGCACGTACGTGGCGACCGCGCGGAGGTGAGCTGGGAGGACAGACTGCTCGTCGGCATCCCCCTGTGCATCTTCGCGGGGCTTGTGTACGGCGACTCGCAGCTGCTCGAGACGGACGCGGGCGTCGCGTCCGCCGCCCTCGTCTCGATGGCGGTGATCGCCCACACGCTGTTGCTCGACCCGCCGACGTCCGTGGACCCCGCCACGGCCGACCACGCGACGAACCGCGAGGACCCGCCGGCCGCCAGCCGCGACGTCGACCCCGCCAGCGTCGATCCGGGGGCGGCCGTCGGTGCGGGACCCGGGGGGCGATCCGGACGCGTAGCCAGCCGCCGGTTCGGGCCCCGACCCGAGGCTGCGACCCGGGACCCCTACTCGAGGACGGCAACCCACTGGCGCTCGTACGGTGCGCGGAGGGAGACGGCCCCATCACTTGCCGGCTCGACGGCGTCCTCGTCGTGCCAGTCACAGCCCTCCACGTCGTACCACCGGCAGGACTCCACCGACGGGGCCTGGAGGGTGGCGCCGCCGCCCCGGGGGAAGTAGACGGCGTACATCTCGCCCGGGTCGGCGAGGAGGTACGCCTCGTCCGGGGCGTCGGGCCCGTCCGCCTCCGGAGCGGTTCCAGCCACGCGCTCGAGTTCGAGCAGGTCGGGGCGGGGCTCGCAGGTCAGGAGGTCGACCGCCGCCTCGACGTCGCGGGCGCTCCGGAGCATGCGCTCGGCGCGGGCGTTGATGCCGATGCCGTAGGGCGGGCGGTGGAAGCGCGCCGCGGCGTGGCCCGCGAAGATGTTCCGCCAGAACCGGTGGACGGCGTCGTGCTCGGAGCCCGTGAAGTTGATCTGCGTGCCGTCGCCGGTGCCGTAGATCTTCACGTTGTTCACCGGTCTCGGGGGGTCCGAGGCGTGCTCGCGGAAGCGCAGGCCGTTCTCGTAGTGCTCGCGCCCGACGATCTTCGAGTTCTGGGAGGCCTCGAGGGAGTCGTAGCGAGCGGGATCGTCGACGGTGGCGTCGTGCTGGGGGTGTTCGGCGTCCTCCTCCCAGAGCATCTCCGTGACGTAGACGCGCTCCTCGGTGGCGTCGTGGAGGTAGTCGGCCCAGTAGGCCGACCACGTGGGCGGCGCGCTGGTCTCGTTGTCGAGGCAGTAGAGCACGTTGCCGTAGGGCGTCGCGTGCGCCAGGACCTTGTCGACGAACCGGTGCTGGTACTCGCGGAGCGTGGCGAGGTCGAGCTCGGCGGGGACGCTGTAGAAGAAGGGCTGCGTGTCGGGCGCGACGCCGGTTGGCGAGGTGGTCACCTCCTCGTAGAGGCCCGACTCCTCGAGGGAGTAGTTCACGTTGTTCGGCGGGTTGAACGGGTTCTCGTCCCAGGGCTGCCGGTAGTAGTCGAAGGTCGCCCACACCTCCACCTGGACGACGATGTCCCGCATCGCACACGCCTCGACGAACGACTCGAAGCGGTCCCAGTACGCGTCGTTCCACCGGTCGAGATCGTACTCGGCGGTGGGGCCGGCCGAGCCGCGCACGCGCTCGAACGGCCAGACGTTGTCCGCGCCCCACCGCAGGACGCTCTCGCGTCGGTTCCGCGCCGACATCGTGTTCCGGACGTAGTTGCCGCCGGCCTCGGCGATGCGGTCCAGCTGGTGCTCGACCCCCGGGACCTGGAAGAGGTTGTCCTGACTCGACCCGCCGAGCAGCAGCGTCGGTTCGCCGTCGTACGCCCAGTACCGCGGGTGCTCGCCGATGTGCACGCCCTGGTCTGCCATCCCGTGTCAGCCCCGCCGGCCCGGGCAAATAGCTTCCGGCGGCCGCCCCGCCCCCGCACCCGGCCGGGTTCGGACCGGATTCGGGAGTCCCGGGGCGGCACCGACCCGCCGACAGAGTGATACCGGGTGGCACCCACTCTCCGTGCCGTATGGTCTCGCGCCCGCGTCGGAACACGCTGGTCGTGCTGGTCGTCGCCCTCACGGCCGTCCTCATGGTGAGCGGGACGCCGCTGTACACCGTGACCCCGGCACCCGGACCCGACGCGAGCGCCCGGGAGTTCGTCCGCCTCGGCGAGGACGGCTCCGGGCCGCTGGTGTGGCCCTACACCGCCAGCGGGCCGACGTTCGAGCGGCCGGTGAGTCCGCTCAACCTCGTCTTCGAGACCGACCCCGAGACGGTGAAGGAGCTGCTGCGCGACCGATCGATCGAGGAGTGGAACGTCTCCGGCCCGGAGGCGGAGGGCGAGCTCACGGACCACGTCGAGCGGGGGCTCCCGTGGGACGAGCTCCACAGTCAGGACCGCCACGTCTACGTGACGGCCGAGCGCGACGGGAGTGGCGAGTGGCGGGACACCACCTACCAGCTCCACAGCGGCGACTACTTCGGCGCGCAGTTCCACCTCCGCGTGTACAACGCGACGGTCGCCGGCGAGCCTCCCTGGACCGTCATCCAGGCCCACGGCGAGCACTGGGACTGGTTCTCGCTCACCCACCACGTCGACAGCACCGAGGAGCCACGACAGGAGATCGAGGCCGTGTTCATCGACGCACCGCGCCCCATCTCGGTCGACCGCGAGTACTTCCGGAACGGCGACTCCTTCGACGCCGACGGGTGGACCACCGTCGTCGAGATCGACCGCTCGAGCACCATCCGCGCCGCCGGTGACGGGCCGCCGACCGACCGGACGACGCCGGAGGCGCCCGTCGGCCTCGATCCGGTCGTCCTCGGACTGCTCTTCGTCCCCGCGGGCACGTACGCCGGGCGCGTCGCGGCGCGCTCCACCACCCCGACGACGCGTCGGCTGGCGCTGTTCCTGGCGATGGCGGGGACCGTGCTCGCGATTCGGATCGCGGGGACCACGTCGGAGGCCGTTGGCCTGGACCACGCCGTCGTCTCGAAGGCGCTCTACCTCCTCATGATCACGGGCACGCCCGTCGTCGCCGCGTACCTCGGCCGTCGCCTGCCCACCGCCGACGCCTTCGCGCTCGCCGGTGCGGGCTACGCCATCGGCACCATGGTCGACTTCATGGCCCTGAGCGTCGGCGTCCTGCCCATCGGCCTCGTCGTCCACCGCGCCGTGGCCGCGGTTGCGCTTGGCGGAGTCGCCGCGGCCGGCGTCCCGCGGACGCTGACACAGCTCCGGGGCAACGGGTTGCTCGGGCTGAGCGTGTTGCTGTGGGCCCTCGTGGTACTGATTCCGCTGCTGTAGCGGGACGGACGGGTGACGGGACCGCGACGGGGGCCGGCTCCGCAGGGAGTCAGGAATCAGCTCCGCACCGAGTCGAGCGCGGCGGCGGCGCCGTCGATGGCCCGACCGCCGGCGCGCCGCACCCACTCCCCCCGCCCCGCGAGGGGGTCGCGTCGGGCGACGCGCACGCTGACGACGGCGAGTGCGAGCCCCGCCACGACGTCGGTCGCCCAGTGGATGCCGAGGTACATCGTCGCGACCACCACGCTCCCGGCGACGACCGGCGAGAACAGCGCCCAGCGGGGGTACTCCTCGCGCGTCCGCCACGCGAGTAGCGCCACCGTCACCGAGAACGAGGTGTGCAGCGAGGGGAAGACGTTCGAGGTCGAGGTGAGCGGCGCGGTGAAGAGAAAGACCGAGGGCCAGTTGGAGAACAGGATCGAGTCCACCACGTCCGGGAGGTAGTTGCGCGGCCCGTACGAGATGAACAGCGTGTACCCGAGGAGACCCCCGAGGTAGTTGCCCACGTAGGCGACGACCGTCTCGCGGAACGGTCGCGGGTCGGGGAGGGCGGTGTAGAGCACGTACGGCACCGCGAGGAGGTACGCGAACCCGAAGACGTAGACGAAGGCGAGGTACGCCGTGACCGGCGGCGTGGCGTACGACTGGATCGTCGGGACGACGTCTCCCTCGATGGCGTAGAGGAGGTCGGTGATGTTGACGCCGATGAGCCACGAGAGCTCCGTGCCGAGTGGCTGGGCGACCCGCATCACCGCCATGAAGGCGAGCAACAGCGCGACCGCGGGCAGTCGGTCGAGCAGCCGGCGGCGCCACGCACGGAGCGTGGCACGGATGCCCCGGGGACCGACGAGACCGAGCGCGGTCGCCACGAGGCCGAGGCCGACGACGGCCGAGACGGTCAGCTGCATGCGCAGCTGGACCGACAGGTCGGGGAGGAGCGCCGCGACGGCGGGACCGAGTCGGACCGACATCTCGGTGACGACTGCCGGCCCCGCCACCCTTAAGAGAGGCGGTCCAGGCGACGGTGAGGGGAACACCACGGACGTGGTGGACGCCCGGGGCACGTGAGGAACCATTATACTCACGCGGCGCGTACCGGTGACCGTCATGCCAGGACAGCGACTGCTGATGGTGGTCGGGGACTTCGGGGAGGACTACGAGATCATGGTCCCGTTCCAGGCCCTCCGGGCGGTGGGCCACGAGGTCGACGCCGTCTGCCCGGAGAAGGAGGCGGGCGACCGTGTGAAGACCGCGGTCCACGACTTCCGTGGCGACCAGACCTACCTCGAGACGCGGGGACACGACTTCGAGCTGACGGCGACGCTCGCCGACGTCGACCCGGCGGACTACGACGGCCTGGTGCTCCCCGGGGGCCGGGCGCCGGAGTACCTCCGCGGGTACGACGCCGTCCTCGAGACGGTGCGCCACTTCGCGGACGAGGACAAGCCCATCGCGGCCATCTGCCACGCCGCCCAGATACTCGCGGCCGCGGACGTCATCGCGGGCAAGACGTGCACCGCCTACCCCGCGCTCCGCACCGACGTCGAGGCGGCTGGCGGGACCTGGAGCGAGGGCGTCGCCGTCGACGGCACCCTCGTCACCGCACAGGCGTGGCCCGACCACCCCGAATGGCTCGCGGCGTTCCTCGACGTACTCGGCACCCGCGTCGAGCACGGCCAGCCTGCACCGGCCGACGACTGACGCACGGCACACGGGGACCACGCCGACCGGCCCCGGCGCCGTCCGGGAGTTCTCCCGCGCGCCCCGCCCGGTCGGTGCGAACACCACCGTTATGTGACCGAATCGTCTAGGGGTGCCCAACAGATGCGGGCGCCCGACGAGGCGGACGGGTCAGACCCCGGGGCAGGAGCCGCGGGTGGCGCGGACCGGCCGCCCGCCGCCACGCGAGACTCCCCGGGGCTCTCGCGGCGGAGCGTCCTGGGTGCCGCTGCGGGACTCGCGACCGGCGCGACCGCGGGCTGTGTCCAGCGCGTCCAGAGCCTCGTGAGCCGGCGCGAACCCGAGCGGCTCTCGATCTCCATCAAGGTCGTCCCCGCCGACAGCGACCCCGTGGCCTCGCGCATCGCCCGGCGCCTCTCGAAGCGCCTCGAAGCCGTGGGCGTCGACACGTCCCGGGAGCCGATGGCGGAGTCCGAGCTCAGGCGCGACGTGCTCGTGGACCACGACTTCGACGTCTACGTCGGGCGGTACCCGGGCCACCACGACCCGGACTTCCTGCGCTCCCTGCTGCACACGGTCTACCTGAACGACCGCGGCTGGCTGAACCCGTTCGGGTTCACCGACCTGGAGCTCTCCGACCTGCTGGACCAGCAGCGCGACCTCGTGGGCGGGGCCCGCGAAGTGGCCGTCGCCGACGTCCAGCGAGAGGTCGCACGCCAGCAGCCGTTCACCGTGCTCGCCGTCCCCGACGACGTGGCCGCGATGCGCCGGGACCGGTACGTCGGCGCCGGGCGGTACGGCCTCGGGACCCCGCTTCGCTTCCTCGGTCTCGAGCGCACCGGGGGCGAACCCACCTTCGGCGTCGCGCTCACCGACGGGAGCATCACCCGCAACCTCAACCCCATCGCGATCGCCGAGGGCGACCGCCGGCCGTTCATGGGGCTCCTGTACGAGTCGCTGGGGCGCCACGTCGAGGGTCGGGTCCGACCGTGGCTGGCGACCGACTGGTCGTTCGACCTGGACGGCGACCGGACGGCCGCGACGGTCACGCTCCGCGACGGGCTCACGTGGCACGACGGCACCGCACTCACCGTCGACGACGTGCTGTTCACCTACCGCTTCCTCGCCGACACCAGCCTCGGTCGCCGGGACACCCCGGCGCCGGCGCCCCCCTACCAGGGGCAAGTCTCGCTGGTCCACGACGTGGAACGGACCGGGGCGAACGCGCTCCGGTTCACCTTCACCGGCACGGGGCCGGCGGTCTGTCGGCGCGCGCTCACGGTGCCCGTCCTCCCGGAACACGTGTGGGCGGAGAAGACGGGGCCGGCGGGGTTCGCCGGGGTCGACGTGGTCGACGACGCCACGGAGGCCCTCGTCTGGTCGAACATAGAGCCGGTCGGGAGCGGTCCGCTGCGCTTCGGAAGCGTCGTGCCCGACGCCTCACTCACCCTCGAGCGGTTCGACGACCACTTCCTCGTCGACGCCGCCGACGACCTCCCGACCCGGTTCGGGGGCGGCGTCGACTTCGAGGAGTTCGTGGTCCAGGTCGCGCCCTCCGACGCCGCGGTCGTTCAGCTCGCCGCCGCGGGCGACGTCGACGCGACGGCCGGGACCCTCTCCCCCACCGTCGTGCCCCGGGTCGGCCGCGAACCCGACCTCCAGTTGCTCATCGACCGGTCGCGGGCGTTCTACCACGTCGGGTACAACGTCCGCCGCTCCCCCTTCGGCAACCCCCACTTCCGGCGCATCGTCGCGAGCCTGCTCGACAAGGAGCGCGTCGTCGAGGAGCTGTTCGACGGGTACGCGTCACCCGCCGCGACCCCGCTCGCGACCACGTCGTGGGTCCCGCCCGACCTCGAGTGGTCCGGCGCGGACCCGGAGGTGCCGTTCCGCGGGACCGACGGGACCCTCGACGTCGCCGCCGTCCGGCAGGCCCTGCGCGACGCGGGCTACGAGTTCGGCGCGGACGGCCGCCTGCACGCGCCCTGACCGCCGAGGGGGAGACCGGAAGATATATGCCTTTTAGGCGACCCTAAACCGGTATGCGCGACCACCGGAGCGCGGGCGGCCCCAGTCGCCGCGCGTTCCTCGCTGGCCTCGCGGGCGCGAGCGCCGGGCTCGCCGGGTGCATCGGGACGGACGGGGGCGACGGCTCGACCACCGCCCCGCCCCGGACGACTGCCGTGCCCGACATCATCGGGTCCAGCCCCGCGGGCAGACCGCTGCCCGGCGGGACGCCGATGGCGGCGATGCCCGACCTCGAGGGGTCGCTGACGGTCTACTCCGGCCGCGGCGAGTTCCTCGTCGGACAGCTCATGCAGCACATCCGCGAGGAATACCCCGAGTTCCAGCTCGACGTGCGGTACGGCGGCGCGTCGGACCTCACGAACCAGATCCGGGTCGAGGGACAGGCCACCCCCGCCGACGTCTTCTTCACGGTGAACGCCCCCAGCAACCTCGGCCTGCTCGCGACCCAGGGCCGGCTCCGGTCGCTCCCGGAGGCCGTCACCTCGCTCGGACGGGCGCAGTACCAGGACCCGCAGGGCCGGTGGGTCGGCACCTCGGGCCGCGTGCGGACCGTCCCGTACAACACGAACAGGTTCGCGGCGAGCGACGTGCCCGAGGACGTGATGGCCTTCCCCGACCTCGACCGGTTCCAGGGCGAGATGGGGTGGGCGCCCACCTACGACTCCTTCCAGGGGTTCGTGACCGTGATGCGTATCCTGGAGGGCGAGCAGGCCACGCGCGAGTGGCTCCAGGGGATGCTCGACCTCGGCGTCCGGGAGTACCCCGACGAGTTCACCGTCGCCCGGCGCGTCGCGGACGGCGAACTCGGCGCCGGGCTGACGAACCACTACTACATCCTGCGCGTGCTGGCCGGCAACCCCTCGGCGCCGCTCGCGATGGGGTTCACCGAGAACGACGCCGGCTCCTTCTTCAACGTGGCGGGGGCCGGCGTGGTCGACGCGACGGACACCCCGGACGTCGCCGCGAACTTCGTGCGCCACCTCCTCTCCGCGGAGGCCCAGGACTACTTCGCCCGCACCGCCACCTACGAGTACCCCATGATCCCGGAGGTCGAGCCCATCGACCGGCTGCCCGCGTTCGCAGAGCTGAACCCGCCGTCGGTCGACGTGACGGACCTCGCTGCGGCCGACACCACCGCGACGGTCGACCTCCTCGAGGACGTCGGCGTGCTCTGAGGCGATGACGGACGAGGTGCGCGCCGAGGGGGCGGGCCCGCCCGGGACGGGCACCGGACGGTCGGCGGGCCCCGACGTCACCGGCGACACCTCCACGGCGGACGACCGGGGGGACCCGACCGACGAGGACCTCCCGCTCGGCCTGACGCTCCTCGCCGCGGCCGTCGCCGCCGTGGTGGTGGCACCACTCGGCTGGCTCGTCCTCACGGCGCTCCGCATCGATCCGGCGTCGGCGGTCGACACCCTGACCCGACCAGAAACGCTCCGCGTCGTCAGGAACAGTCTGCTCGCGGTCGGCCTCGTGACGGCTGCCGCGATCGCGCTGGGCGTCCCGCTCGCGTACCTCACGGTCCGCACCGACCTCCCGTTCGCCCGCTTCTGGACCGTCGCCCTCTCGCTGCCGCTGGTGATTCCGAGCTACATCGGCGCGTTCGCGTTCGTCTCGGCGTTCGGACCCAGCGGCCAGCTCCAGGCGGTGCTCGCGCCGCTCGGCGTGAGGCGCCTCCCCTCGCTGTACGGCCTCGACGGGACGGTGCTGGTCCTCACCCTCTACACCTACCCCTACGTCTACCTCTCGGCCCGGTCGGCGCTGTTGACCGTCGACGAGCGACTGGTCGACGCGGCGCGCACACTCGACCACGGCCGCCTGGCCGCGTTCCGCCGGGTCGTCGTCCCCCACCTCCGCCCCGCCGTCACCGCGGGGAGCCTGCTCGTCGCCCTCTACGCGCTTGCGGACTTCGGGACCCCGGCGATCATGCGCTACGACGTGTTCACGCGGGTGATCTACGTCAACCGCTTCGAGCTCGACTTCGCGGCGCTGTTGAGCCTCCAGCTGGTCGCCGCGGCGGCGGTCATCCTCGCACTCGAGTCCCGCGTCGGCGGCCGGCGCGGCTCCGTCACCGCGAGCCGGCGCTCGAACCCGCTCTCGCTGGGGCGGTGGCGGTGGCCCGCGACGCTGCTCCCGGCCGCCGTCGCTGGCACGGCACTCCTCGTTCCGGTGGCCATCCTCCTGACGTGGCTGGTGCGGGACGGCTTCGCGGGCAACGCGGTCGGCTTCGGTCCCGGGACCGTCCTCAACTCCGTGGGCGTGGCGGGCGCGACGGCGGTGGTCGCCGCCGCGGCGTGTCTCCCGGTCGCGGTGCTCGCCGCGCGCCACGACGGCCCAGTCGTGGAGAGCCTCTTCCGGGCGACGTACGTCGGCTACGCGGTCCCCGGCGTCGCGCTCGGGTTCGCACTCATCTACCTCGGGACGCGGTACCTCACGCCGCTGTACCAGACGCTCCCGCTCCTCGTGTTCGCCTACGTCGTGCGCTTCCTCCCGCAGGCCGTCGGCTCGACGCGCGCCGCGGTGCTCGGCGTCGACCCCGACCTGCCCGCGGCGGCACGCACCCTCGGCCGGTCGCCGGTCGGCGCGTTCCGTGCGGTCACGCTCCCGCTCATCGCGCCCGGGGTGCTCGCGGGCGGCGCCCTCGTCTTCCTCTCGACGATGAAGGAGCTCCCGGTGACGCTGCTCGTGCGCCCGACGGGCTTCGACACGCTGGTGACCGCTATCTGGAGCGCCGAACGCGCAGGGTATTTCGGTGCGGCCGCCGTACCGGCCCTCGTGCTACTCGTGGTCTCCGGGCTCTCGATGGCCGTCCTGTTCGTCGGTGACGGGGGTGGGCGGTGGTGAGCGAGGTGGACCACCCCCTCGACCCGTCGCCCGGGGACCGCGACCGGAGGGACGCCACCGACGGGAGCGCCGACGGCACCGCCGAGGGCGGGAGCGGCGACCGCGCGGCCGACGCGGTCGAGCCCGCGGAGGGCGTCCGCGACGGCCGCGTCGGGGAGCCCGACGACCCGGACGGGGACGGCCACGCCGACCCCGTCCTCGAACTGCGCGGCGTCGAGAAGCGCTACGGCGAGGGGCAGGTCCTCGGCGGCCTCGACCTTGCTGTCCGTGAGGGGGAGTTCCTCACCATCCTCGGCCCCTCGGGCTGTGGCAAGACGACGACGCTCCACCTCGTCGCCGGCCTCGAGGAACCCGACGCCGGGACGGTGACCATCGACGGCGAGACGGTCGCGGACGGCGAGACGTTCGTCGCGCCCGAGGACCGCGACGTCGGCGTCGTCTTCCAGGACTTCGCGCTGTTCCCCCACCTCACCGCCGCGGAGAACGTGGCCTTCGGCATCCAGGACCTGCCCGCCGACGAGCGCGAGGCACGCGTGGACGACCTCCTCGACCTGGTCGGCCTGCGCGGCCAGCGCGACAGCCACCCGGAGGCGCTCTCGGGCGGGCAGAAGCAGCGCGTCGCACTGGCGCGGGCGCTCGCCCCCGAGCCGGACGTCCTCCTGCTCGACGAGCCGTTCTCGAACCTCGACGTCGACCTCCGGGTCGAGATGCGCGAGGAGGTGCGCGCCATCGTGAAGCGCGCGGGCGTCACCGCGGTCTCGGTCACCCACGACCAGGAGGAGGCGCTCTCCATCTCCGACCGCGTCGCCG
>JBDGTC010000022.1:0-21942 GCA_042217215.1 Halobacteriaceae archaeon | reverse complement strand
CCGCAGGCGCCGTGAGCCAGAGGGAGCTTCGCTCCCTCGCTGCGCTCGAGTCGAGACAGCGTGGGATCGAAGATCCCACGAGCAACCGGGCGCCTGCGGCGCCCGGTGACGGCGGGGGCTTTCGGGTGTGGTTGTATTACTCGCCGTATTAACTGAACAGCGCCTTCTACGTAGGGCCAACGCTTACGTGTAATGGGCATCTAATACTACGTTCATGGACCTATCGACTCGCGTCGCCGTCCTGTCAGTGCTCGCCGCGACGACGGTCGTCACTGGCGTCGTCCTCATCGTGACACAGGGACCAGCACTCACGGCCCTGGGCGCCCTCCTCGTCATCGGCAGCGCGATCGTGTTCATGTTCGACGTGGCCGACATGCTGGTGCTCCAGGAGCGCGGGAACGCGGACGTCCCCGACGGCGACGCCCGCGAGATCGACGCGTCGGCCGCCGCCGAGACGCCCGACTGACCGGCCGCCGAACCGGTGTGCTCCCGGTCGCGACGCACCGGGCCTGCGGCCGCCCGCGCCGCCAGACTCACCTGTCCTCGCTGCGACCACGCGGTCGATGAGCGAGGATGTCGGGCTCCTCGAGGCGGTGTCGCTCGCCGTCGGCGGGATGATCGGCGGCGGCATCTTCGCGGTCCTCGGGGTGGTCGCCGCGGGTGCCGGGACGGCCGCGTGGCTGGCGTTCGTCCTCGCCGGAGCCATCGCGCTGTGTGCGGGGTACTCCTTCGTCAGGCTGAACGGCCTGTGTCCCGGGGCGCAGAGCCCCATCGCACAGATCGAGGCCCTGACCGGCGAGCGCGCCCTGGCGGGGATGACCGGCTGGCTCCTCACGTTCGGCTACGTGGGGACGATGGCCATGTACGCGCACGCCTTAGGGAGCTACGGCGCGGAGCTCCTGGGGCTGCACGCCGTCGCCGGCGTCGCCGTCCGACCCCTGCTGTCGGTCGCGGCGGTGGGGCTCTTCGGGGCGCTCGCGGTCGCCGGCGCGCACGCGACCGGTCGGGTCGAGGATATCCTGGTCGGTGCGAAGGTCGTCATCCTCCTCGGGTTCGCCGGCCTCGGGCTCTCCTACGGCGCGGCCCACGGCATGCTGTCGTCGGGACTCGACGCAGTCGACGTCGGCGCCGCGACTGCGGCGGCGATGGCATTCGTCGCCTTCGAGGGGTGGGAGCTGTTGCTCTTCGACGTCGGGAGCATCCGCGACTCCCGGACCACGGTTCCGCGGGCCATCGCCATCGCCGTCGTCGCGACGACGGTCATCTACGTGCTCGTGGCCGTCGTGACGACGAACCTCGTCCCCCTGGAGACGCTCCGGGCACACCCGGAGACGGCCCTCGCCGTCGCCGCTCGCCCGTTCCTCGGCGAGACCGGATTCGTGTTGATCTCCGTCGCCGCCGTGCTCTCCACCGCGAGTGCCCTCAACGCCACGCTGTTCAGCGCCGCCCGTCTCTCGGCACAGGTGGCCGACACCACATCCGGTCTCGGTGGGCCCTCTGCCGAGGGTGGGTCGACCGGGTCGTCCGGTGGGTCGCGTCGCGCGTCCGCGTCGACCCACCCGCCGCCGTCGGCGTCCGGACAGACCGACGACCTCTCCGCGTACGGCTCCCCGACGCCGACACACCGAGCGGGTGGCGACTCGCCGTCGCCGATGCGGACCGTGCTCGTGGTCGGGGTGCTCACCGCCGTCTTCGCCCTCTACGGCTCCCTCGAGGGCGTCACGGCGTACGCGTCCGGGTCGTTCATGACCATCTTCGGTGGCGTGTGCCTCCTCGCGTTCCGTCACCGGGGTGACTCGCTCCGCTCGGCCGTCGTGCCCGCCGTCGGGGCCCTCGGGTCGGGCGCCGCGCTCGTCGCACTCGTGTGGCACCTCCACCACACACGGCCCGGGGTCCTCGTCACCGTCGCGGTCATCTGGGCCGTCGTGCTGTCGGTCTACTGGGTCCCGCGGCGGTGAGGTCGCGACTAATGGAGACGCTTCGCCCGCTCGACGCGGTCCCGACCGGCAAATAGAGCCGCCACGAACACCCCTTCACGTTCCGGCGACCCAGGCTCCCCATGGCAATCGACACGGTCGTCCTGGCGGTCGGCGAGGACACGGGCGAGCGTGCCCGCCGCCTCCAGCAGGTCGCGATGGAGGAGGCCGACGCGCGGGACGCCCGCGTGGTGGTCGTCCACGTCTTCGACGAGGAGACGGTCGCGGGCGCCACGCAGTCCCCGCACGCGCCCGCCGAGTCCGGGGCCGACGCGCTCGCGAGGGAGTACGACCCGGTCCGCGACGTCGTCGAGACCCTCGAGTCCGCGGGCCTCACCTACGAGGTCCGCGGTGCGGTCGGCGACCCGGGCGAGGCGGTCGTCTCGCTTGCCGAGTCGGTCGGCGCGGATCGGATCGTCGTCGGCGGCCGGCGCCGGGCTCCGGCGGGGAAGGCGACCTTCGGCTCGACGGCCCAGTCCATCCTGCTCTCGGCGGAGTGTCCAGTGACCGCATCCCTCGACGAGTTGCCGGGGCACGGCGAGGAGTGGTGACGCGGGGGCGGCGGGGGTCTGAGTGGAGGTCGGCGCGGCTCAGTCGGCGGCGGGCAGCGAGACGGTGACGATCGATCCCCGGGGATCGTTCTCCCCGAAGGACAGCTCGCCGCCGGAGAGCGACGCGGTCCACTTCACCAGCCAGAGGCCGAGGCCGCTCGAGTGTTCGATGTGGCCCTCCGTGCGCGCTCCCAGCGCGGTTCGCTCCTGGTCGGCGATGCCCGGGCCGTCGTCGGCGACGTGCACCTCGACGGTCCCGTCCTCCGCCGTGACCCGGACCGTGACAGTCGGCGCGACCCGGTCGCTGTGCTCGATGGCGTTCTCCACGAGCTCGGTGACGGCCATCTCGAAGAGCTCGTCGTCCGCGGTCCGGACCGGCGCCGGGCCGTCCGTCTCGACCCGGGCCTCGATGGTCGCGTTCGGGTGGTCTCCTCCCACGGACTCGACGACGCGCCGCACGACCGGGACCGCACCGACGGTCGTCGACTCGCCCGTCTGGAGCGTGCGCTCGACGTGCCGGGTCTTCTCCGCGAACCCGACGACGCGTTCGGTGCTCTCGAGGGCCGCCGCCACGTGCTCCGCGTCCTCGCCCGTCGGGTCGAGCATCTCGAGGTGGCCGCGAACGACGTTCAGCTCGTTCCGGACGTTGTGCCGGCGGACGCGGTTGAGGACGCTGATCCGCTGCTCGCGTTCGACGACGTCCGTGACGTCGTTGAGGTAGATTACGCGACCCACCGCCCGGGCACGGCCACCGGGAAGCGGCGTGGACCGCACCCGGAACCGCCGCTCGCTGCCGTCGACCTCCGCGACGAACTCGTCGCCGTCCGGGAACACGTCCGGCGGGAGCTCCTGGCCCGCCTGGCCAGCGTCGTCGACTCGCTCGAGTATCTCGGCTGCGGTGGTGTTCAGGTCGCGGCCGCGGTCGTTCGGACCGACGACGACCACCCCGTCGTCGAGCTCCTCGACGAGGCGGTCGCGCGCGATGGGCCGAACCGTCAGGAGGTCGAAGTGGAAGACGGCGAGTGCCACCGCGACGCCAGTAACGGTGAACGCCGTCGTCGTGAGGTCGACCATCGGACCCGGTCCGAGGACGTCCAGGCCGACGCTCGTCCCGAGGTTCGTGACGGCGTTGGCCGCCAGCGGCACCGCCGCCCCGACGAACACGAACGCGGCCTGTCGCCGGTAGATCGTCCCCGAGCGGACCACGACGCGTCCGAACAGTCCGAGCCCGGCGAGCGTGATCGCGTAGAGGTACGCCAGGTTCAACCAGTACCAGGGGCCGACCGTCGGAACGAGCACGGACGCGCCGTCGACCACCACGACGGTCAGCGAGCGCCAGAACAGGTCGTGCCACTGGTGGGTCGCGACCACGACGATCGTCGTCGTGGGGATCGCGGCGAGGAGGGCGAACACCCGCCGGGTCGGCGCTGTTCAGATAATATTGTGAGTAATACAGCGTCCCCCGAAAGCCCCCGGGCGCTCGACTCGGGCGGCTCGTTGCGCTCCTCGCTCCGCTGCGGTGCGTACGTCGCCGTCCGTCGTCGAGCACCCGGCCCCTTTCGAAGTCCCACCCTCGTGGATAACGAAATCCGCCGACACAGGCCCGTCTCTCAGGGGTTCGAATCGCATGACGTGCATCAGCCGTAACTGAACAGTGCCCGCCGGGTCACCCATCGTTCGTATCCGGCGTACCGGAGCGCGAGTGCGAGGAACGCGAGCGGCGCGACCTCGGTCCCGGGGTGGCGGAGGACGTGCCAGGCGGCGACAGTGCCGACGTCCCGGTAACCGAGGCTCACGGCGTGTGGGATCGCCCACGCGGTGACGGCGAACATCATCACCGCGAGCGGCCACGCCAGGGGGTCCGGCCGCCGCCGGAGGGCCTCGATGCCGACGACCAGCGAGAGGACCGAGCTCCCGACCACCACCATCGCGTACGTCGACCCGGTCCAGGGCATCCACCACTCAGTTTCACCCCGGGTCTCTTAGTATTTTATCCAGCTGAGCGTGGCGACGAGTACCACGGCCGGACGCCGATCGGATTCGAGTGACGTCGTCGGGGCGTCCTGCACTCCACGCCCCGGATCGTCCGCTCGAGGGACGGCGAGGTCCCGTAACGTTCTACTCTCTGGTGAAACCCCGATCGCAACGAACGAGCGCCCGGTCGCGGCCGACGCGCGTGAGCGTTCGCGGGTCGCTCTGCTCGCCGTCCACGTTCCCGTGGTACTCGCTCGCTCCGCTCGCTCGCATCACGCGTGTCCCGACCGGGAGTTGAACCGGGGCCAGACGGTCCTCGCTCGCTGCGCTCGCTCGGCTGCGACTGGCAGGGCTCAAATACCGGGCGGATTCGCCTCGCACGGCTCACTCGCTTCGCTCGTGAGCGTGCGTCGGCAGAATGCGCCGACCGGGAGTCCCGCGAGCCGAGCGCAGCGAGCGAGTGGGACGTCGGTCGGCGGACGAACGAAGTGTGCGCTCACGGGTCGCTTTCGCTCCCCGTTCGCGCGTTCGGTGGTTCGTCGCTCGCGATGCTCGCTCGAACCACCAGTGCGCCGACCGGGATTTGAACCCGGGCCATGAGCTTGGAAGGCTCAGGTCCTGCCACTAGACCATCGGCGCCCGTTCGTCACCAGCGGTTTCCGGCTAAAGGGCCTTTCTAGTCGTCTCCGGGTGCCTCCACCGCATCGGCGCGGGAATCGCGGGCCGCGTCACGAACGGCGTCAGGCAGGTCGGCGACGTCAGCCGGGTCGACGGGGCCGTGTTCGGCCAGCCACTCGGTGCTCCGCGGGTACGTCCGCAGGTCCTTGTGAATGGCGAGCCCCGCCTCCGCACCCTCGCCCATCGCGACGGGGATCTGGTTGTGACCCGGGGTGAGGTCGCCGACCGCGTACACGCCCGGGACGGCCGTCTCGCCGTGGTCGTCGACCGCCACGGTGCCGTCGTCGTTCAGCGGACAGCCGAGCCCCGCCGCGAGGTCGCTGTGGTAGTCCGCGCCGTAGAGCGCGAACCCGCCGCGGTAGCGACGGCTGGTCCCGTCGGCGAAGGTGAGCGCCTCGAGCCACCCGTCCTCGCCGTTCTCGACGCCGGTCACCTCGGCCTCGATCACGTCGACCGGGTGCCCCGCGAGCTGCTCGCCGGTCTCCGCGCTCCACGTCGGCTCCTCGCCGCGCAGGAGCAGATCGACGTCGTCCGTGACGTTCAGCATGATCATCGCGACGTGGGCCGCGGCGTCGCCGTGGCCCATCACGTACACCGGCTCGTCGACGAACAGGTTCGCGTCGCAGTGCAGGCAGTAGTGGAGGCCGCGGCCGGTCCGGGGGAGCGGGGGGTCGGGGCGGACGTCGGCGAAGCCCGTCGCGAGGACCACGCGCTCAGCCGCGTACGTCGCGTCGGCGGTCTCGACGTGGAACCGGGGCTCCTCGCGGGCGCTGTCGTGGGCCGCGTCGTCGCCGTCGTCGCCGGGCTCGGCGGCGCGCGAGACGTCCGTGACGAAGCCCCGGACGAGGTCCGTGCCGTGGGACTCGAGCTGGTCCCGCGCCGTCCGGAGGAGCTCGGCCCCGGAGACGGACTCCGGCACGCCGATGACGTTGTGGGTGTCCTGCATCATCGCCGCCCGGCCGCCGCCGCGGTCGACGACGGCCGTGGCGTGCCCGAGGCGGGTGGTGTAGAGGGCGGTCGTCAGCCCGGCGGGCCCGCCGCCGACCACGACGACCTCGTAGGTGGCATCACCGTCTGTCATCGCGTGCGAGTACCCGGTGGGCGACCTTACGGCTTTGGCTGTCGGCCCGCCGTGCCGCGGGTCGTGTCACCCGGTCGGTGGCCGGGGCTGGTCTCGGGCGGGCCATCCGGGCCGGTTACCGACCCTCGTCGCGGTCGGGTGCTCGTATCGTGGCGTAGCAGTTCCCGCTCGAGATCCGGGTGGACACGACCGACAGGTCGCTGTCCCGGAGCTCCGCCCGGAAGTCGTCGCGGTCGTAGACGTGGTAGTACCGCTGGACGGCCGTGCCGTCCGGGAGCGTCCAGGGGAGCGTCGTGTCGAAGGCGGCGTCGCGATCGAACCGATCGGCGGTCACGCTCCAGGCGCTCAAAAGCGCCGGCGCGCCGGGACGCAGGACGCGCGCGAGCTCGTCGAGGGACGCGAGCCGTCCGTCCCGGGTCGGGAGGTGGTGGACCGTGGCCACGTAGAGGCCCACGTCGGCGGCATCGTCGCGGAGGGGCACGCGGGCCGCGTCACCCGCGACGGGAGCGAACGCGTCGCCGTCGCCGCGCTCGTCCAGGCGCTCGACGGCCGCGTCGAGCAGTTCGCGCGACGCGTCCACGCCGACGACGAGGTCGGCGTGCTCGGCGAGGAGCCCGGCGTGGCGGCCGTTGCCACAGCCGACGTCGAGGCCGACCTCGGTACCTGGAGCGTGGTCCGCGAGGAACTCCCGGACCTCGGGCCACGGGTGGTGACGGGTCTCGGCGAAGTGGTCGGCGATGCGGTCGTAGGTCCGTCGGACCGCCGCGCGTGTGCGAGACGACGTCGAACGTGGGGGCTCCGGGTCGTCACCGTCGCCGGTTCCGTCCGGTGGTGGCGCCCCGCCCCCGGTCACGTGCGCTCGCTCCGCAGCAGGACGACCGCGAGGAGGAGCACGATGGGCACGCCGACCGGCACGGAGGGGCCGGGGAACCCGCGGGTGTAGAGGAGCCACCACGCCGCACCCAGCACCAGCCCCGCCAGCCCGAGGAGGGATCCGAGAATCGGCACCGTCGGCACCGGCTCGAGGATGGCAGGTTCGAAGTACGCGAACACGGCGAACGTGAGTGCGATCAGGACGATGGCGGCACCCACCACCCAGACGGCGTAGCCGTCGGCCATCGTGATCCCCTTGGAAGCGACTATCGCGCCGACGATGTCTGTGGTTCCCCGACTCGCGAACGCGGAGTACGGATCGCTGATCGAGACGGCTTCGAAGACCGGGAGGCCGAACGAGTACCGCACCTGGAAGAGCGGGAAGCGGACGTAGAACACGCTGCCGAGGTCGCCGAAGTCGCCGTACGAGACCGTCCACGGGAGGAGCCCCGTCAGGAACGTCGAGAGCACGGCGAGCTCCTCCGCGTACTCGGCGCGGACCCAGAGGCGCATGGGACCCATTCTACGACCCCGCTGTAAAACGTATCGCTGTTCTCGTCTCGGATACGGCCGTACGGCCGTACGGTCGGTACGGTTTTCAGCCACGCCCCCGTAATCGATTCCAACGAATGCGGCGAGACGACTATCGGGTGACCGTCGAGGATGTCGCGTGGCTCGGGACCGAAGACCCGCCGACACAGCCGACACTCGTCGTCGCGAACACGGGCGACCCCGCGCGCCTCCGGGACCGTCTCGACACGGCCGAGGACGGGACGCTCCGTACCGGCCAGATCGACGTCTCGTTCCGGCTCGTGGGCTCGATCGACGACGCGGCGGGTGTGCTCGGTGTCACTGACCGACTCACCGGCGACTTCGTGCTCGAGGCCGACATCGACGAACCCGGCGCGGACGGCGCGGACGTGCTCCACTTCGTCCGGGCAGCGCGGCGGTACGGCGACGTCGGGGACGCCGAGGACGGCCGGTACACGCTCCGACTCGACGCCGACGACGAGGTGCTGGCGACCTACGAGAAGCGCACCCTCCTCGTCTACGACGCCGACGGGGACCTCCTCCGCGACCACAGCCTCATCCCCGGCGGCGTCGAGCTGTAGCCCGCGCTCCGCTCACGGCCGTTCTCACCCCGGAGCGCCGGGAGCTAAGTGGCCCGGCGGCCGCCCTCCTCCATGGACCTCTTCGGGACGGCCGGGGTGCGCGGGAGCGTCCCCGGGGACGTCGACACGTCGCTCGCGCTGGGGGTCGGGCGCGCCGTGGCGCACGTCGCCCGCGACGGTGCCGACGGCGGACCGCCGACCGGGGAGCCGACGGTCGTCGTCGGTCACGACGCCCGCACGACCGGGCCGGCCCTCGCCGGCGCCGTGGCGGCGGGTCTCCAGAGCGCCGGTGCGACCGTCAGGCGACTCGGTCGCGTCGCCACGCCGGTGCTGGCCTTCGCCGCGAGCGGGCGGGACGAGCCACGCCGCGGCGTGATGGTCACGGCGTCGCACAACCCGCCGGCCGACAACGGTCTGAAGCTGTTCGTCGACGGCGCGGAGTACGACGCGGCCGCCGAGCGGGCGGTCGCCGACCGCCGGGAGACCGGTGCCGTCGACTGGCGGGCGTGGCGGTCGGCGACCGGTGACGGCGACCGGGAGGTCTCGCACTACCGCGACGCCGTCGTCGACTACGCCCGCGAGCACGGCGCGCCCCTCGACGGACTGCCGGTCGTCGTGGACGCGGGCAACGGGGTCGCGGGCGCCACCACGCCCCGGGCCCTGCGCGCTCTCGGTGCCCACGTCGTCGCGCTCGACGCGAACCCCGACGGCACGTTCCCCGGTCGGCGGCCGAAGCCGACGCCGTCCTCGCTGTCCCGCACCCGCGCGGTGGTCGCCGACGGGCCGGCCGTCCTCGGGGTGGCCCACGACGGGGACGGCGACCGCGTCGCGGTCCTCGACGGGAAGGGCGACCTGGTTCACGAGGACACCGTCCTCGCCATCCTCGCCGAGCACTACGTGGCGTGCGCCGTCGACGCTGGCGCGTCCGACCCGGTCGTCGTGACGACGCCGAACGCCTCCGGTCGCGTCGACGAGCGGGTCCGGGCCGCGGGCGGTCGCGTCGAGCGGACGGCGCTCGGCACGATCCACGAGGGGGTCGCCGCGGCCCGGGACGCCGGCGCGACGGTCGCGTTCGCCGGCGAGCCGTGGAAGCATTGTCACCCCGCCTTCGGCCCGTGGCTCGACGGGACCGCGACGGCCGCGGTCCTCGCCCGCCTCGTCGCCGCGGAAGGCCTGTCCGCGCTCCGCGAGCCGGTGACGGAGCGACCCTACCGCAAGGCGAGCGTCGACTGTCCGGCCGGCGCGAAGGGTCCGGCGATGGCCCGACTCGAGCGCTCGCTGCCCGAGGCCTTCCCGGCGGCGGCCCTCGACGCCGAGCACGGCCTGCGGCTGACCTTCCCGGACGGCTCGTGGCTCCTCTGTCGCCCGAGTGGCACCGAGCCGAAGCTCCGGCTCTACGTCGAGAGCGACCGCGTCGAGGACCTGCTCGCGACGGCCGAGACGGTCGTGGCCGACGCGGTCGCGGCGGCCCACGACGAGTGACCGCCGAGACGGCGGCCACACCTTGAATATCCGCGGCGGCGTCGCTCGCACATGGACGACTCGGGCGACTCGGACGACCTGGACGACTCACTCGTCGCGGCCGCGCGCGAGGCGGTGTCGGCGGCGTACGTCCCGTACTCCTCGTTTCCCGTTGGCGCGGCACTCGAGACCGACGACGGCGCGGTCTACACCGGCTGTAACCTCGAGGTGGCGAACTACTCGAACTCGCTGCACGCCGAGGAGGTCGCGGTCGGCGCGGCTGTGAGCGACGGCGCGGCGGGCTTCGACCGCCTCGCGGTCACCTCGGCCGCCCGGGACGGCCTCACGCCCTGCGGGATGTGCCGCCAGACCCTCTCCGAGTTCTGCGACGACGACCTGGTCGTGGTCTGTGATGCGGACGACAGCGTCGCGACGTACACCCTCGGCGAGCTCCTCCCCGCGGCGATGGGCCCGGAGACGCTCGGCGTCGAGTAGGCCTCCGCGTGGCGTCGTGCTGGCGCCTGTCCCGGCGGCAAACCCTATCACGGCGCCGGGCGAGGGGCCGCCATGGACGAGGACCGCCAGTACCACCTCGAGGTCTCGGCGGGTGACGTGGCCGACACCGTCTTGCTCCCGGGGGACACCGACCGGGTCGACCTGATCGCCGAGCGCCTCGAGGACGCCAGCGAGATCGCCAGCCACCGCGAGTACCGGACGGTCACCGGTCGGTACGACGAGACGCCGCTGAGCGTCACCTCGACCGGCATCGGGAGTCCGGGTGCCGCCATCGCGGTCGAGGAGCTCGCGCGGGTGGGTGCCGACACCTTCCTCCGGGTGGGGTCGTGTGGGGCCATCCAGCCCGAGGTCTCGGTCGGCGACCTCGTCGTCACGCGCGGGGCGGTCAGACAGGAGGGGACCAGCGACGAGTACGTCCGCGAGGACTACCCCGCCGTCGCCGACGAACGTGTGGTCGCCGCGCTCGTCGCCGCGGCCGAGCGGCTCGGCCACGACTACCACGTCGGCGTGACGGCGAGTACGGACAGCTTCTACGCGGGGCAGGCACGCGACGGCTTCGGCGGGTACCGCCGGAGCGGTGCGGACGAGCTCCTCGCGGACCTCCGTGCCGCGGCCGTCCTGAATCTGGAGATGGAGGCCAGCGCGGTCCTCACCCTCGCCCAGCTCTACGGGCTCCGCGCCGGTGCGGTGTGTACGGTGTACGCCGACCGGACGACCGGCGAGTTCCGGACCGAAGGTCAGGGGCGTGCGATCGAGACGGCGTGTCTCGCGAGCGCGCTGCTCGCGCAGATGGACGCGGCCGTCGAGGCGGCCGGCGCGGACCGCTGGCACCCGGGCCTGACGCTACCGGACGACTGAGCGCTCGCCGTCCCTGCTACAGTGCAGACCAGGCCCGGAGCGCGCGGTCGTAGGAGGTGACCCGGGCGATCCACCGCGCCGCGGCGGCCTTCTTGAGCAGCTCGGCGGGCGTCCCGCCGAAGGTCTCGATCGGGAGCTCGACGCCCGGAGGCACCTCGACGTCGTGCGCGATGGCCCGGTCGCCGACGGAGATGAGCGTCCCGTGGTCGTCGTAGGTCCACGTGCGCAGCGGGCGCCCCTCGATGGCCCGCTCGACGTTCTCCGCGACGACCTCGGCGGCCTGCCACGCGGCCTGTGCGGTCGGCGGTGCCTCCTCCTCGTCGCCCTGCTCGACGTGGGCGGCGTCGCCGACGGCGAAGACCCGGTCGTCGCTCGTCTGGAAGTCCGAGCCCGCGTGCAGCCGGCGGTCGCGCTCGTCCTTCTCGACGTCGGCGTCCGTGGTGGCCGACCGGCCGGTGATGCCGCCGGTCCAGACCAGCGTGTCGTAGTCGAGCTCGGTGTCCTCGCCGACGTACACCGTGTCCTCGTCGACCTCGCCGATGAACTCACCGGTGAGGATGTCGACGCCGGCCGCCTCGAGGAACTTCCGGAGCTTGCCCTGGAGCTCCGGGTCGCCAGGCGGGAAGACGGTGTCGAGGCCCTCGACGAGCGAGATGTCGATGGGCGCGTCGTGGCGATCGCGTAGCTCGGCGATCTCGCCTGCGGTCTGGATGCCCGAGAGCCCCGCCCCGCCGACCACGACGTGCGCGCGGTCGTCGGGCGTCGCGGCCGCCACGGCGTCCATCACCGCGTCGTGGATACCGAGCGCGTCGTCGAGGCTCTTGAGCGTGTGGGAGTGCTCGGCGAGCCCCTCGATGCCGAAGAAGGCGGTGTCCGAGCCGATGCAGACGACGACGTAGTCGTAGTCGACGGTCGTTCCGTCCTCGAGCTCGACGGTGTGGTCCGCGGTATCGAGGCCGGTGACGGTTCCCTGCACGAAGGTCGTCGACGGGTCCTTGATCTCGTGGACCGGGACGGTGATGCGGTCGCGGACGTTCGGGTCGCGGACGACCCGGTGGGCCTCGTGGAGGACGAGGTGGTGGTCGGTGTCGGAGATCCAGGTGATGTCGGCGGCGTCGAGGCGGTCTTCCAGCCCCTGAACCGTGCCGGCGCCCGCGTACCCCGCGCCGAGCACGACGACGTTCGGTGGCATGTGAGAATGCGTCGCCCCTGAGAGGGTACAAAGGCTTTGGGTTGGGCCGGGGCGTGCAGGCTGTTACCACGCCGGTGTCGGGCGGTTGGGAACCCCAGGACGGGCCGTCGACTCCGGCTCCGGTCAGTGGGTGGGCGACTCCGCCGGCGCCTCCATGCCGTCGATCTTGAGGATGAGGATGTTGTTGGTGTCGTCCTTGCCGTCCACGCGGCCCTCGACCACGAGCTTCGAGAGCGGCGTCGGGCCGACGACGACCTCGTCGTCCTCGTGGAAGTCCGAGATGGAGCCGCGGACGTGGATCTCGGCCCGACAGAGGTCGGGATGGTGGACGCTGGTGAGGCTGATCTCCTGGACGTTGAGCCCCTCGGCGTGCTCGCCGTCGTGGAGGAGCGGAACCTCCGCGGCCGTCTCGAGCTCCTGGATGTCGAGAGCCTGGTACGCCGCCGCGGTGGGCTTGTACCCGCCCTTCGGACCGGGCACGCCCTCGACCAGCTGGAGCGCCTTCAGCGACTGCATCTGGTTCCGGATGGTGCCGGGGTTCCGGTCGACCTCGTCGGCGATCTCCTCCCCCTTGATCGCGGACTCCCGCTCCCGGTAGAGGTTGACGAGTGTCGTGAGGATGCTCCGCTGGCTCGTCGTGAGCTCGATGGACGACATTGTCTGCATTATGGCCGTAGCATTTATTAAATCCGACGGCCCCGCTGCCCATCGGCACGCGGTGGCACGACGCACTCCCGGGCGGGCGCGAAAGCCCCTTGGGTGCCCGCACCGTCGCTTCGGTATGGTCGTCCGCGTCGCCCGGACCGACGACGAGCGCGAGGCCGTCTTCGCGGTGCGCCGCGCCGTCTTCGTCGCGGAGCAGGGCGTCGACCCCGCGCTGGAGTACGACGAACACGACGACGCGGCCACCGTGGACCACCTCCTGGCCCTGGCCGTCGGGACCGGGGCGACCGGGGACGACGTGGACGTCGCCGCGGGGGACGCGGTCGGCGCCGCACGGCTGCGACCGCATCCGGACCGCGAGTCCACGGCGAAACTTGAGCGGGTCGCGGTCCGGGAGCCCCGCCGCGGCGATGGCTGGGGCCGCCGCCTGGTGTGCACCGCCCACGGTCGCGCCCGGGAGCGGGGCTTCGAGCGGGTCCACATCCACGCACAGGTCCCGGTCACCGGCTTCTACGAGCGCCTCGGGTACCGGCAGGTGAGCGAGGAGTTCGAGGAAGCGGGGATGCCCCACGTCGCGATGACGTGTGACCTGGGCGAGGCGGTCGTCGACGACGCGGAGTGACGGAATGCAGGACGGGTGCGAGCCGGCGCCGCCTGCCGATCAGTAGTTCGTGTAGACGGTCTTCGTGGAGGTGAAGAAGGCGAGGCCCTCGTCACCCTGCTCGCGGTAGGTGTTCGACGAGGAGTCCTTGTACCCGCCGAAGGGGACGTGGAGCTCGAGGCCGGTGGTCTTCTCGTTGATCTTCGCCACGCCGGACTCGACCCGGTCGACGAAGTCGTGGGCCTCGTGGAGGTCGTCGGTGACGATGCTGGCCGAGAGCCCGTAGTCGACGTCGTTCGCGACGGCGAGGCCCTCCTCGTAGTCGGAGACGGGGATGACGGCGACGACCGGCCCGAAGATCTCCTCCTGGGCGATGCGCATGTCCGAGTCGACGTCCGAGAACACCGTCGGCTCGACGTAGAAGCCGTCCCCGAGGTCGGGGTCGTCGGGGCGCCCGCCGCCGGTCTCGAGCGTCGCGCCCTCGGAGACGCCGACGTCGACGTAGTCGAGTGTCCCCTTGAGCTCGCTCTGGGTCACGTGGGGCCCCATGTCGGGGTTCTCGCGACCCGGGCCGACGTCGATGGCCTCCGCGGCCTCGACGAGCTCCTCGACGAACTCGTCGTAGACGTCCTCGTGGACGATTGCGCGGGAGCACGCGGTGCAGGCCTGGCCGGTCACGCCGAAGCCGCCGGCGGCGACGATGTCGACCGCCTCGTCGACGTCCGCGCTGTCGGTGACCAGGGTCGGGTTCTTGCCGCCCATCTCGCACTGCACGCGCTTCATGCCGTCGGTGGCGGCGTCGTAGACCATGTGGCCGACCTCGGAGGAGCCGGTGAAGGAGACCGCGTCGACCGCGTCGTGGGTCATGAACGGGTCGCCGATCTCGGAACCCGAGCCGGTGACGAAGTTCATGACGCCGTCGGGGAGGCCGGCGTCGTCGAGTGCCTCGACGATCTGCCGGGCGACGTTGGGCGCCGCGGAGGCGGGCTTGTGGACGATGGTGTTGCCGGTCGCGAGCGCCGGCGCGATCTTCCACGCCGGGATGGCGATGGGGTAGTTCCACGGCGTGATGAGCGCCGCGACTCCGAGGGGCTCCTTCACGGTGTGGACGCCGTCGCGCCCGCCGCTCGGGTTCTTGATGTGACCGTTGAAGTCCATCGCCTTCTCGGCGTAGTAGTAGAAGATGTCGATGGCGCGCTGGACCTCGCCGCCGGCCTCGGCGAGCGTCTTGCCCTCCTCGTGGGAGAGCGTCTCGGTCAGCTCCTCCTTTCGCGCCTCGAGGTTCGCGGCGGTCTCGCGGAGGATGGCGCCGCGCTCGGGGCCGGGCGTGTCAGCCCACTCCGCTGTCGCCGCGTCGGCGGCCTCGATTGCGGCCTCCGCGTCCGCACGCGAGGAGTCCTGGACCGTCGAGACGATCTCGTCGGGGTCCGCGGGGTTGTAGACCGCGAAGGTGTCTCCGGTCTCCGAGTCCACCCACTCGCCGTCGACGTAGTTCTGGTAGGCGTCGGGCATACGTGTGCACACACGCCTGCGAAGCTCCCTCTTTGTTTCGGTACGGGACCGTCTCGCCACCCGGGCGTCGGCGGCTCAGTCGAGGTGCTCGTCGGGGTCGGGTGGCGTGGCCACCGCGCCGTCCGGGAGGTGTTCCCGGAACCGGTCGAAGACGGCGCGCGCCTCCGCGAGTTCGGCGTTCCCGATGGCCGCCAGGATGGCCCGCGCGCGGAGCGCACGCGTCCGGCGCCAGGACTCGGTGCGGGACTGGTACGTGCGGATGCCCCGCAGGAAGTCCACCTTCGAGAACTCCGGCCAGTAGGGCGCACAGAAGAAGACCGCCGCCTCGTTCCCGTTGGCGTGCCAGGGCAGGAAGTTCGAGGTCCGCTCGTCCCCGCCCGTGCGGATGATGAGGTCGACGTCGCGGACCTCGTCGCCGTGGAGGTGGCGCTCGACGGTGCCGACGTCCACCGCGGACGGGTCGAGGTCCCCCCGCTGGACCCGCCGTGCGACCCGCCGCGTCGCCCGGAGCAGCGAGTCGCGGCCGCCGTACGCGAGCGCGACGTTCAGCGCGAACGCGTCGTAGTCACGGGTGCGGCGCTGGGCGTACGCCACGGCGTCCTGCACGCGGGGCGGGAGTCGCTCGATGTCGCCGATGGCGCGGATGCGGACCTCCTCCTCGTGCACCTTCTCGAGGTCCGCGAACTCGCGGAGCTTCTCGGCCACGAGGTCGAAGAGGTGCTCGCGCTCGGCGCGCGGACGGTCGAAGTTCTCCGTCGAGAAGGCGTACAGCGTGAGCTCCTCGACCCCGAGCTCCGCGCACCACTCCACCATCTGTCGGGTGGTCTCCGCGCCGGCGCGGTGGCCCGCGCGCGGCCCGTCCCCCTGCTCGCGGGCGTACCGGCGGTTGCCGTCCTGGATGACGGCGACGTGGGTCGGCGCCCCGCTCACCTCGCGGGCGAGGAGGCGCTCGTAGACGGTCCGGACCCTCCTGCGCACCCACGAACGCGGGTCCAGGCTCTCGCTCATGTCCGGAGTCTGTGACGGCGGTCGGCTTCAACGTTGTGCGTCGCCGGCCGGACGGGTGGAGTCTGCACCGCCGACGCCACAGCGCCCACGGGAACCCTCATGAGGGCGCGCTCCGGGGGTCCGGTATGCACATCGACATCGCGACCGCGCTCGACGACGTCGCTACGCCGGGGGTCCCTCGCGCGGCCCTGGAGCGCCTCGACGACCGGGTCGCCACGGCCCACGACACCATCCGGGCCGAACGCGCCGCCGGCACGTTCGGGTACGCAGCGCTCGACCCCGACCCACCCCGCGAGGCCCTCGCCGCGACGGCGGAGCGCTTCCCGGACGCGGAGACCCTCCTCGTCGTCGGCATCGGCGGGAGCGCGCTCCCGGCCGGTGCGCTCGCCGCGCCGCTCGTCGAGGACCTCGACGTCCGCCTGCTGGACAACGCCGACCCCGCGGCGCTCGACGCCGCCCTCGACGGCGTCGACCCGGCGCGGACGGTCGTGAACGTCGTCTCGCGGTCGGGGGCGACCGCGGAGACCATCGCGAACTTCCGGGCGGTGTGTGCGGCCTTCGTCGACGCGGGCGTCGACTGGACCGAGCGCACCGTGGCGACGACCGGCCCAGATGGGCCGCTTCGCGACCTCGCCGAGTCCGAGGGGCTCCAGACGCTGCCGGCGCCGGCAGACGTCCCGGGCCGCTTCGGCGTCTTCGGCGCGGTCGGCCTGCTCCCGCTCGTCATCGAGAGCCGTGACGTCGACGCGCTGCTCGCGGGCGCCCGCTCGGTCGCCGACGACCTCTCCGGATCCCTGTTCGAGACGCCCCCGTCGGCCCACGCCGCGGTCGCGTACGCGCTCGACGCCCGCGGCGCGGGCACGGACGTCCTCATGCCCTACGCCGACCAGCTCAGGGCGTTCGTCGAGTGGGACGCACAGCTGCTCGCGGAGAGCCTCGGGAAGGACGGCGTCGGCGTCACGCCGGTGCGCGCCCGCGGCACGACCGACCAGCACGCCCACCTGCAGCTGTACCGCGGCGGCCCCCGCGACAAGCTCGTGACCGTCCTGGCCGTCGCGGACCGCCCGGACGCCGACGCCGTGGCGGCCGACGACGACCTCGCGCCCGCGTACCTCGCCGGCACCTCCCTCGCGGACCTCCAGGACGCCGCGCGCCGGGCCACGACGGCGAGCCTCGCGAACGCAGAGCGCCCGGCGGTGACGCTGGAACTCGAGAGCCTCGACGAGCGCGAGGTGGGCGCGCTCGCGGCCCACGCCGTCGCGCGGACCCTCGTGCTGGGCGAGCTCTACGACGTCGAGACCTTTGACCAGCCCGCCGTCGAGTGGGGCAAGCGTGCGATGCGCGGGCTCCTCGGCGACCCCGACTGCGAGGCGGAGGCCGAGGACGTGCGGTCGCTCCCGTCGCTCGTGGTGGAGTGAGCGGGCGATCGCCGTCCACTGCCGGCACGCGGTGCGGTCGGCGGTGCCCGGGCGGGACCGGTCCGGCTCCGCCCGGCCGCGCCCGATACTGATTTTACCCGGGCCCTGTATCGTCCGTCTATGCAATTCGACTGGATGGTGGCGTGCTACGCCGGTGCCGGCGAACACCGCGACACCCCGCTGCTCGACCACGTCGAGAAGGACGTCGTGTACGAGGGCGTCGACACCGCCGTCGACGTCGGCATCGAGGGCCTCTGGGTCCCCGACCACTTCATGCTCGGTCCCAACCACGAGGAGTACGAGGTCTGGACCCTGCTCTCCGCGCTCGCCGAGCGCACCGACGACGTCGATCTCGGCCCGCTCGTCGGCTGCATCACCTACCGGAACCCCGCGCTGCTCGCGAAGATGGCGACGACGGTGGACGTCCTCTCCGAGGGCCGACTCCGGCTCGGGCTCGGTGCCGGCTGGCACCGCGAGGAGCACCAGGCCTTCGGCTACGACTTCCCGGAGATCGGTACGCGCGTCGACATGCTCGAGGAGGGCCTCGAGGTGGTCACCCGGATGATGACGGAGGACGAGCCCACCTTCGAGGGCGAGCACTACCGGATCGACGGTGCGTACAACGAGCCCGGCCCGGTCCAGGAGCCCCACGTGCCCATCGTCATCGGCGGCGGCGGGCCGAAGATGCTCCGTCTCACCGCGAAGTACGCCGACGAGTGGAACGTCGAGATCAGCACGCGGAACCGCGGTCCGCCACTCGAGTTCAAGTCGAACAAGCTCGACGAGTACATGGCGGAGGAGGGCCGGGATCCCTCCGAGATGGAGCGGTCGTGGCTCGGTCACGTCCTCGTCCGCGAGACCGAGGAGGAGGTCCGGGCGGTCGCCGAGGAGATCTTCCCCCTGCCGTGGGGCGAGGAGGAGGACATCGACGACCAGCTCTCGAACCCCCGCGAGGCCCGCGAGAAGGGCGGCTTCATGGCCGGCACGCCCAACCAGGTCGCCGACCAGATCGAGGAGATCCGGGCGCAGGGCTTCGAGAAGATCAACTGCATGTTCATCGACTTCCCGTCGACCGAGGGGATGGAGCTGTTCGGCGACGAGGTCATCCCGCAGTTCCAGTAGGGCGTCTCCCGCCGGCGTCGGGGTGGCTCCCCGGCCGTGCGCCCGCCTCAGAGCAGGACGCCCGCACGGAGGAGGGCGATGAGCACAGCCAGGAGCGGCACGCTCGCCAGCGTCGTCGCCAGCACCGCGCCGCTGAGGTAGCGGCGGGTGTCGGCGTCGCCGAACTCCCCGACGAGCACGACCGGCGTGATGGCCGCCGGCATCGCGGCCTCGAGGACGAACACGCGTCCGACGGTCGGGTCGCCGAAGTCCAGGGCGAGCGCGACGCCGAGTGCGAGCGCCGGCGCGACGACGAGCTTCAGGACGCCCGGGAGCGCGACGTCCCGCCCCGACGCCGAGCCGGAGAGGCTGGCGAGGCTCGCCCCGAGCACGAGCTGGAGGACGGGGATGGCGGCCTCGCCGGTGAGCTGCACCGTCTGCATCGCCGTCGTGTCGGCGGCCGGGACGACGCCGAGCCACCGGGCGGCGAGCGCGAGGCCGACGGCGTAGACGAGCGGGAGCTTGAGCACCCGGCCCAGGTCGCGCCGCACGGCGCCGGACCACACGCCCGATGGCTCCCCGGCGCCGTCACCCCGCCCGCCGCGCGCCGCGGTGTACGCGCCGAACGTGTAGATGAGCACCGACTGGACCGCGAGGAAGAGCACCGCCGCGTTCCGGCCCACGGGCCCGAACGCGAAGTCCGAGATTGGAATGCCCATGTTTCCGGAGTTCGGGTAGGTCGCGGCGAGGACGACGGCGCCGAACAGCGGTTCGTGGATGTCCCGGGCCCGCGCGACGGCCGCGGCGAGGGCCGTCATCCCGACGGTGTACGCCACCACGCCGAGCGCGAGTTTCGCGACGACGGCGCCGCCGATGGTCGTGGTCACGAGGGTGTAAAAGACGAGCGCCGGCGCGAGCACGTACACCGTGACGGTGTTCAGCGGGCCGACGTCGAGGCCACGTCGGCCGAGGAGGTATCCGACGCCCGCGAGCGCGAGCACCGGAAGAATGGAGCCGAGGGCGGCCCAGAGGAGGCCGGCGGTCGTCGCCGGATCGACGAGCGTCGCCGGCTGGACCGCCACCATGCCGGCGGCCGTCCCTGGAGCGCCGGCCACCGCGGGCGCGCTCGGGAGCACCCGTTCAGTCGCCGGCGAGCGCCTCCGCGGAGTCGTCGCGGGGCTCGTAGCCGATGGAGCGCATGGTCTCGGTGAGCGAGAGGTACCGCTCGGTGTTCCGCGAGACGGCGTTCACCGTGAGCGGGCTCTCGGGGAGGTCGGACTCGACGGCGCGGCGCACCACGTCACGGCAGTCCCGCGGAGAGAGCCACATCACGCGAGCGTAGCGTGCGGCCGCCTCGTCCTCCTCCTGGAGGTCCGCGAGCTCCGCGCGCGTGAGGAGCCACCCGATGCGGAGGTTCACGACCTCGATGCCGTGACGCCCCGCGTAGTACGACCCCATCGCCTCGCCGGCGACCTTGCTCACGCCGTAGTAGGAGTCCGGCCGGACGGGGTCGTCGGGGCGGACGGTGACCGCGTCCTCGCGCATGGTCTCCGGGCGCGCTGGGTCCGCGACGTTGTAGTACTGGTCGACGTGGTTCGTGCTCGCGAAGACGACGCGGTCGACGCCGCCGCTGACCGCGGCCTCGTAGACCGCGTACGTCCCGTCGACGTTCGGGCCGAGCACGTCGTCCCACGCCGCGTCGGGCGAGGGGTTCGCGGCGAGGTGGACCACGACGTCCTGCCCGGCCAGCGCGTCCGCGACGGCCTCGCGGTCGTCTATCTCGAGGACGGTGCTGTCGAGGTCGTCGTACGCCCGGTGGGTGACCAGCGTGAGGTCGTGGTCGTCGGCCAGCGCGGCGCGGGTCTCCTCGCCGACATTGCCAGCCGCGCCCGTAATCGCGACGTCGGCCATGGGCTCAGGCCTCGACCTCGGCGACGACGTCCTTGGCGGCGTGCTTGAGGATTGTCGTCCCGACCGACACCGCGACGTAGTCGGCCCCGGCGTCGATCCACCGCCGCGCCATCTCGGGGTCGTCGGCGTACGTGCCGACGAGACGGCCCGCCTCGGCGGCCCGGTCACACACCTCGCTCATCAGCGACTCGACCCGCTCGTCGCCGACCTGGCCCGGAATCCCGAGGGACTGCGAGAGGTCGTACGGGCCGAGGAAGAGCACGTCGATGCCCTCGACCGAGACGACGTCGTCGAGGTTCTCGACGCCCGCCTCGCCCTCGATGTGGACGATGACGGTGACCGACTCGTTCTGGTCGGTCGTGTACGTGTCGGAGCCGGTGTAGCCGCCGGCGCGGACGTACGGGGAGAGGCCGCGCTCGCCGATGGGGTCGAATCGCGCGTACCCCGCGGCGTCGCGGGCGTCCTCGACGGTCTCGATCTGGGGGATCTGGACGGCGTCGGCGCCGATGTCGAGCGCGCGCTGGATCTCCGGGCCCTCGTTCTTCCGGACCCGGACCACGCCGCCGGCGCCGCCGGACTCCGCGCCCATCACGAGCGGCATCGTGTCACTCGCGGTGAGCGGGCCGTGCTCCTGGTCGAAGATGACGAAGTCCATCCCGGCCTGTCCGAGGAGTTCGGCGACGGCCGGGGACCGGACTGTCTGGAACGTGCCGACGACGGTCTCGCCGGCCTCGAGTCGCTCGCGCAGCGGTGGGTCCTGCATGGCAACACGAGCGGCGGCTGTGCTTATGAAGGTTGATGGGTCGCCGCGACCGGGCGAGGGTGGACCGGCGGCGGGCCCGCACGCGAACCCTGCTGCGCACAACTAAGGCCCGTCCGGACGTCGGGACCCGCATGGACTACGAGCGGCTGCAGGACCCGAACGCCCACTACACGATGCGGGACCTCTCCGCCGAGACGATGGGGCTCTCCGCCGACCGCGGCGACCGCGACGTCGAGATCACCGACGTCCAGACCACGATGGTCGACGGCAACTACCCCTGGATCCTCGTCCGGGTGTACACCGACGCGGGCGCGGTCGGCACCGGCGAGGCGTACTGGGGCGGCGGCGACGCCGAGATTATCGAGCGGATGACGCCGTTCGTCGTGGGCGAGAACCCGCTCGACCTCGACCGCCTCACCGAGCACCTCGTCCAGAAGATGTCCGGCGAGGGCTCCATCGCCGGGAAGGTGGTCTCGGCCATCTCCGGCATCGAGCTCGCGCTGCACGACGTGGCCGGCAAGCTACTCGACGTGCCCGCCTACCAGCTGCTGGGCGGGAAGTACCGGGACGAGGTGCGCATCTACTGTGACTGTCACGCCGGTGACGAGGCCGACCCCGCCGCGAACGCGCGCGAGGCGGAGCGCGTGGTCTCGGAGCTGGGGTACGACGCCCTGAAGTTCGACCTCGACGTGC
>JBDGTC010000118.1:13069-22126 GCA_042217215.1 Halobacteriaceae archaeon | reverse complement strand
AGCGCGGCTGGCCCCTCGAGGGCGGCCCCGGCGCCCGACAGCGCGCGCTGCTCGCGGCGCGGCGACGCCGGCGACGGCCGGGCCTCGACGACGGGTGACGGAGCGGCGTCGCCGGCTGGCAACCGACGCCGCTACTCCTCGGGGCCGGCGCCCATCGCCGCGACGGTGTCGTCCTCGGCCGGCGTCTCGGTTGCGTCCTCGCGGACGGCGAGGTCGAGGCCCTCGCGGGGGCGCGCGAGCCGGAACGTCGGGACCGTGCGGTAGACCACCTCGGCGACGCCCTTCCGGGCGAGCGAGCGGAGCGCGCGACGAACGTCGTCGGCGGACAGCGACTCCCCGTCCTCCCGGACCGCGTGGAGTGTCGCCACCACGCTCTGTGCGCGCGCGTCGGGCCCGGGGAGCGCGTCCGCCACGCGGGCCTCGAGCGGCGAGACGGTGACGGGCGGCAGATCCGCTGGTTCGCCGCCCACCAGCGCCACGGCGTCGGCCGTCGCCCGGACGAGGCTGTCGTCGTCGCGGTAGTAGTAGTCCCCCAGCGTCTCCTCGAGGTAGCTGTGGACCTCGCTCCCGCTCTCCATGCCCCACCGCTCCTGGAGTTCGGCGTTCTTGGTGGGCTGGAGGTCGACGAGATCGGCGAGGCGCTCCAGCGCCTCCTCGGAGAGGTCCGCATCCACAGAGGCGGCGTCCGCTGGGTCCCCTTCGTCCATGTGACGCGGTACGCCGAGACGGGTGTTGCGTGTTTTGGTCCCCGCGCCGGCGCGGTGGTACCGTCCGGCGGGCCGGGGCGTCCCGCCGTTCAGGCCGGCGACTCGTCGTCGGCGGAGACCGTCTCATCGACCTGTGTCGCGACGAGCACCAGCCCGAGCGCCCCGAGGCCGGCGCCGAGGACGAACGGGACCGCGAAGCCGTACCGGACGAGGTAGCCCGAGACCAGCGGGCCGATGGCCGTGCCGAGCCCGAACCCCATCGTGAGCACCGCGAGCGTCGACCCCGAGCGCCCCTCGCCGGCCAGGTCGCCCGCGACGGCGAGCGACGGTGCGAACACCAGTGCGACCGCCACGCCCTGGACGGTCCGGGCGAGGAGCATCCCCACCGGCGTCGTGACGACGCCCTGGGCGAGCATGGCGGGGACGAGGAGCGCGAACCCGCCGACGATAAACGGCTTCCGGCCGTACCGGTCGCTGGCGCGCCCGACCGGCACCTGGAGGGCGACGTTCCCGAGCACCGCGGCGCCGAACTGCGCGCCGAACCACGTGTCGCCCTGGACGAGGCGGGCGTTGATGGGGTCCCGGAGGGTGGCGAACAGCGCGATGCCGACCCCCATGCAGACCGTCGCGACGCCGAGCGTGAACACCGGGTCGAGGAGGTGGTTCCGGCCCCGGACCGCCACCGTGAGGTCGTCCCCCGCGCTCGCCCCGGTCGTGGGCGGGTCCTCGACGAGCAGCGTGACGAGGAGGAAGCTGACGCCCGCGCCGACGACCGCGACGGCGAACGCCGCGCCGAACCCGAGGTGCTGTGAGACCGCCCCCGCCACGAACGGGCCGAAGCCGAAGCCGATCAGGCGGAACGTGTTGAACACCCCGAAGTTCCCGCCACGGTCCCCGGCGGTCGCGAGCTCGTTCACGAGCGCGACGGTCGCGGGGATGGTCAGCGCCGCGCCGACCCCCTGGAGGGCCCGCAGGACGAGCACGACGTGGTAGTCCGAGGCGACGACGTACCCCGCGCTCGCGAGGCCGAGCAGCCCGAGACCGGCGAGGATGAACGGTCGCCGTCGCCCGGTGCGGTCGGAGAGCCGGCCCGTGAACGGCTGGAGGAAGCTGTTGAGGAAGCCAAAGAGCGAGAGCACGATACCGATGAGCAGCTCCTCGGTGAGCTCGATGCCGAGGACCTCGATCCCGGTGAGACCGGTCAGCTCCACCTGGCCGCTGGCGATGAAGGCCGGGAGGACCACGATGAGAAAGGAGTTGCCGATGGCGTCGGCCATCCGGGCGACGGCGAGCACGAGGACCCGCCGGTCCGTGCCGAACAGCCGGGACATCGTCAGATGCAACCGCGGCCCCCGGCATGTGAATTCCGGTCGCGGCCTGTTGTACAGGATGTAAATATGGGCACCACCAACAGGGCCCCATGTCCGAGGACTCCGGCGGTCTCGCGAACGGACGGCGCGCGTTCCTCGCGGGACTCGGTGCGGCCGGCCTCGCCGGACTCGCCGGCTGCACCGGCGACGGTGGTGGCGACGGCGGCGGGACCGACGGCCAGCCGGCGTTCGAGCTGTTCGCCGGTCAGCCGACGCCCCAGCAGGCCCAGTACAACTCCTTCAACATCCGGAGCTACCCGGCGTTCGGGCCGATGATGCGGCACTCCCTCGCCCTCCAGTCGGCCATCGACAACCAGCCATACCCCGACATCGCTTCGGAGTGGTCGTACGCCGACGGCACGCTCGACGTCCAGCTCAACGAGGACTTCTACTGGTGGGACGGCACCCAGTTCACGAGCGAGGACGTCACGCTCTCCGCGAAGCTCCGGCAGTACTCCCTCGCCGGCGAGACGCGGTCACACGTCGAGCGGGTCGAGGCCACCGGCGACTTCAGTCTCCGGTACCACCTCAACGAGACCCTCCGGGAGACCCCAGCGGTCGTCCGCACGATCGTCGACGTGCGCCCGGTCCCCCGCTCGTACTACCGCGAGTGGCTCCAGAAGTTCGAGGACGCGTCCTCGAAGAGCGCGAGAGACGACATCGCCATCCGGCTCGCGAACCTCCGGGAGGACGAGGTGCTCGAGCCGATGTACAACGGGCCCTTCGCCATCGAGGAGGTCGACGACATCAGCTGGACGTTCCTGCGGCGGACGGATGTGGACCCGACGCCCCACTACGTCGACCAGATAAACTTCGACACGGTGGTCGTCAACTCCACCTCGAACGTGAACCGGGAGCGGATGCAGTTCACCAACGCCGAGGCCCCGTTCACCGACCTCCCGACGATGATGGACGCGGACCTCACCTTCCCGTCCACCGTCGTCGACCTCCCGGAGGCCAACTCGCCCGGCGCGTACATCTTCAACTGCGCCAGCGGGCCGACCGGTAGCGTCCACTTCCGCCGCGCGTTCGCCTACGTCCTCGACCGCAAGCGCCACTCGCCCGAGGGGGTCCGGCCGGACCGGGTCACCACCCCGTTCACCTCCGCTCCAGCGGAGGAGGCGTACTTCGGCGATCTCCTCGACAGCTTCGAGACGTACGGCTACGACGAGGTCCGCACCGACGCCGCGCGCGCCGAGATGGAGGCGGGCGGGTTCGAGCGCAACTCCGCGGGGAAGTGGCTCTACCGCTCCGGCCCGAAGGCGGGCCAGCCCATCTCCATCACCGTCCCGGTCTACTCCTCGATGGAGCCGTTCGCGAGTATCGGGGGCAACTTCAAGCAGAAGCTCCGGGACTTCGGCATCGACATCACCTTCGACCTCAAGACCGACCCTCAGGCGGTCCTCGACCGCCTCGCGAGCGGGAACTTCCAGCTCTCGATGTCCTTCTGGGGCGGCCCGAGCCCGCTCCCCGCCGACGTCTACCGCGCGACCTTCGTGCGCGAGACCCCCACGTACGGGAACCCCTCCTTCCCGTCGACCTGGGAGGGACCCCCGGTCGGCGAACCGGACGCCGACCCGGCCACCTCGTACGCGGTGGGCGAGATGGCGACCGGGCTCGACGCCGTCCTCGACGACCAGCGCTACGAGACGGCCGTCGACCGCCTCGGGTGGGTGTTCAACCAGGCGCTCCCGAAGCTCCCCATCGGGTCGTTCCGGCAGCGATACCGCCTGAACCAGAAGAACTGGGGCTGGAACCTCCCGACCGAGGAGCACCCCGACTCGTGGTTCAGGGCGGGGCTCCAGGAGCGGTCGTGGAACGTGGGCGTGGTGGAAGCGACGGGGGCGCAGGGCACGTCCGGCGGGACGGCGGGCGGTGAGACGACGAGCGGCGGGAGCTAGGCGGGCGGCGTCAACGGGGTCACAGGCTCGGGTCGGACTCGACCAGCCGGGAACCGCACCGCACCTCGGGCGTGTCGGGCCCTCCGGGCCCTCCCGCCCTCGGTCTCGAGGTTCTCGGCGCCGGGCGCGGTGCGCTCGCGGCTTCGCCGCTCGCCCGTGCCGAGGCGCCTTGCGGCGCCTCGCGCGCCGCGACGCGGCGCCTCGACCCTCGCTGTCCTCGCTTCCGACACCTTAACACCACCTCCACACCCCGACCTACCCATGCCAGACGCGCTCGACGCCGTCTCTCCCCTCGACGGGCGCTACGCCTCGCGCACCGCGCCGCTTGCGCCCTACGTCAGCGAGGCCGCGCTCATGCGCGCCCGCGTCGAAGTCGAGGTCGAGTACCTGCTCGCACTCGCAGACCGCCCGGAGACGCCGCTCTCCGTCGACGACGCGGCGCGGGCCGCGCTGCGGGACGCCTACGAGTCCTTCGACGGCGACGACGCCGCGCGGGTCAAGGCCATCGAGACCACCGGGACCGACGAGCCGGACCGGCCCCCAACCAACCACGACGTGAAGGCCGTCGAGTACTTCGTCCGCGACGCGATGGCCGACGCGGGCGTCGCGGGCGGCGAGTGGGTCCACTTCGCGCTCACGAGCGAGGACGTCACGAACCTCGCGTACCGCCTGCTCGTCCGTGGCGCGGTGGCGGACGTCCTGCTCCCCGCGCTCCGGGAGGTGCGGGACGAACTCGTCGCGCTCGCCCGCGAGCACCGCGATCTGCCGATGCTCGCGCGCACCCACGGCCAGCCCGCGACGCCCACCACCTTCGGGAAGGAGATGGGCGTCGTGGCGGCGCGGCTGGGGCGAGCGCTGGGCCGCGTCGCCGACGCGAACGCGGGGCTCTCGGGGAAGCTCGCCGGGGCGTCGGGGACCTACGCCGCCCACGTCGCGGCGTACCCGGACGTCGACTGGCGTGCGTTCGCCGCCGGGTTCGTCGAGGAGGGCCTCGGCCTCGGGTTCGTCGAGCCGGTCACGCAGGTCAACCCGAGCGACGACCTCGCGGCGCTCTTCGACGCGCTGCGGGGCGCGAACCAGGTGCTCGTGGACCTCGACCGCGACGTGTGGCTGTACGTGAGCCAGCGCTACCTCGGTCAGGAGGCGGTCGCGGGCGAGGCCGGCTCCTCCACGATGCCGCACAAGGTGAACCCCATCGACTTCGAGAACAGCGAGGGCAACCTCGCGAAGGCGAACAGCGACCTCGCCTTCCTCGGCGAGTACCTCACCACCTCGCGGCTCCAGCGCGACCTCTCGGACTCGACGGTGAAGCGCAACGTCGGCGCCGCGCTCGCGCACTGCCTGCTGGGCTACCGCAAGACGGCGGACGGGCTCGACACCGTCGTCCCGAACGAGGCGGTGATGACCGACGACCTCGCGGCCCACCCCGAGGTCGTCGGCGAGGCGGTCCAGACCGTCCTCCGCCGCGAGGGCCACCCCGACGCCTACGAGCGCGTCCGCGACCTGACCCGCGGCGCGGCGTCGGTGACGCTCGCGGACTTCCGCGACCTGTTCGCCGACCTCGACGTCCCCGAGAGCGTGCGCGAGGAGCTGCGGGCGCTCACGCCGTCGGGGTACACCGGCGTCGGCGCGGAGCTGGCCGACGTCGGGGCCGACGTCGGCGAGCACGAGGGGCGCTGAGCGGGCCACTGACGGCTTCGCTCCCTCGCCGTGCCGGCCGCCCTCGGACGGACGACTGCCGCCGTCAGGTCACGTCCGTCCGGCGGAACAGCAGCGTCGCGACGGCCACGAGCGCGGCGGTCGCCGCGAGGAGGACCCCCGCCCCGGCGAGGTCGTACGTGCCGTCGACGAGGACCGCGGACGGCTCGTAGTAGTGGCTCGGGGCCAGCGCCGCGAGGGGTTCGAGGTCGGTCCCGATCACGACCGACTCGACGAGGAACAGGCCGAACACGAGCCCCGCGGCCGCGCGCTGTGCGACCGCGGCGCGGTCGACCGCAACCGAGAACACGAGCCCGATGGCACCACAACACGCGAGGTACGGCACCGACAGCGCGTGGACGGCGAGGAGGTCGGCGACCGACAGCGACTCGCCGAGCAGCGCCACGCCGGCGAGGATGGCGACCGGCGTGACGGCGTTGACGACGAGGACGGGCACGAGCAGGGCTGTCGACTTCCCCCAGAGCACCCGGGCGCGCGTCAGTGGAAGCGCGAGGAGGAGGTCCATCCGGCCGTCCTCGACGTCGGCGGCGACGACCGACCCGGCCGCCGCCGCGAGGTAGAGCCCCAGGAGCATCACCCAGACGAAGCCGTACAGCTCCGCCGCGAGGTAGCCCTCGATGGTGCCCAGTTCGCGGATACCGAACAGCTCTCTGAGCGCCGGGGGAAACGCCTGCACGTACTCGTCGAGGTCGACGCTCGCCGACTGGACGCTCGGGAAGATCCAGACGTAGAGCGCGACCAGCGCGACGATACCGCCCGACGCCACGAGGCTGCCGCGAAGTCTGCGTCGCGCCTCGTGGACCGCGAGTTCACGCATCCCGGTCACCTCCCGCGGTGGGCGACGTTCCGTCCGACTCCCCGTAGAACCGCAGGAACACGTCCTCGATGGGGGCCTCCGCCACGGTCAGGTCGCGCAGCGGGTGATCCGACAGCGCGTGGACCAGTGCGTCCACGTCGCCGGTGTAGGTGAACGACACTTCCACGTCGGCGGCCGCGCCGTCCAGGACGGTGGTCGTGAGGTCGTGGACGCCGTCGGGCAATTCGCTCGCGTCCACGGCGGACCCGACGCGCGCGGTCACGACCTTCCCGCTCCGGGCGAGGAGGTCCTCGACCGTCTCGACGGTGATCAGTTCCCCGTCGCGGATTACTCCGACCCGGTCACAGACCCGCCGGACCTCGCTGAGCACGTGCGAGGAGAAGAACACGGTCGTGCCCGCGTCGCGCTCGGCGCGAACAAACTCGTTGAACCGCTGCTGGAGCAGCGGGTCGAGCCCACTCGTCGGCTCGTCGAGGACGACGAGCTCCGGGTCGTGCATGAACGCCTGCACCAGCCCCAGCTTCTGGCGGTTCCCCGAGGAGTACTCCCTAACTGGTCGGTCGAGCGGCGGTTCGAACAGCTCGAGCAGCTCGCCGCGGCGCGTATCGCCCTTGATGGCGCCGTGGAGGTCCAGAATCTCCCGGCCCGTCGTGGTCTCCTCGAACGCGACGTCGCTCGGGAGGTAGCCGACCCGGCGCTTCGCGGCGACGAGTTCCGCCTCGTCGGCGACGTCGTGGCCGAGCAGGCGCGCCTCCCCCGCCGTCGGCGCGAGAAAGCCCATGAGCGTGCGGATAGTCGTGGTCTTCCCCGCGCCGTTGGGCCCGAGGTACCCGAATATCTCGCCGCGCTCGACCTCGAAGGTGAGGTCGTCGTTCGCGACGAGGTCGCCGTAGGCCTTCGTGAGCCCCCGGACCTCGATGGCTGCCATACCGCCGACGTCGCCCGGGACCGACAAAAGCCTACTCGCGAGTGCGCCGGGGCGGGCGGACGCACCCGCGTGACCGGCCCGCTACGCGTGCTCGTCCGCCACGAGGTCGGCGTAGTCCTCGCCCTCGCGGACCACCCGCGCCTCGCCGCCCTCGAGGGCGACGTCGGGCGGCCGGGGCTGGGAGTGGAAGCGGCTCGTCAGCTCGTAGCCGTACGCGCCCGCGTTGCCGATGGCGAGCAGGTCGTCGCGTTCGGGGAGCGGGAGCGGGCGGTCGGTGCAGAAGACGTCGGCGCTGGTGCAGAGCGGACCGCCCACCGAGACCGGTTCGGTCGGGCGGTCGGGCGCCGTCGCGCCCGCGGTGCCCGGCCCGTCGACGGCGAGGTTCCGGATCGGGTGGTACGCGTCGAACATCGCGGGGCGGACGAGCGTGGTGAGACCGGCGTCGACGCCGACGACCGTCGTCGCGGGCGCCTCCTTCACCGTGTTCACCCGCGTCAGGATGCACGCCGCGTCGGCGACGACGTACCGGCCCGGCTCGAGCGCGAGCGTGGCGTCGACGTCGCCGAGGGCCTCGCGGGTGGCCGCGGCGGCGTCGGTCAGGTCGAGGGGCGGCTCGTCCTCGCGGTAGGGGACGCCGAAGCCGCCGCCGACGTCCACGAACTCGAGGTCGCCGACCGAGCGCGCGAGCTCGCCGATGCGGGCGACGGCGCGGCGGTGGTCGTCGAGGTCGGCACCGAGGATGCCGCTGCCGACGTGGGCGTGGAGCCCCACGACGTCGAAGCGCTCGCGGGCGCGCTCGAAGACGGCCTCGACGCGCCCCGCGGGAATGCCGAACTTCGCGTCCTTGCCCGTCGCGACCTTCTCGTGGTGCCCCGTGCCGATGCCCGGGTTGACCCGGACGGCGAGGCGGCCGTCGTACCCCCGCGCCGCGAGGCGGTCGAGGGTGTCCTCCGCGCCGGCGGTGACCGTGAGGCCCGGCGCCGACGCCCAGAGGTCGACGACGTGGTCGAGGTCGCGGTCCGGCGGGTTCACCGCGGTGTACTGTGCCTCGTTCGGGTCGGCGCCGGCGTCGACCGCGCGCTGGAGCTCGTAGGCCGCGGCGCACTCGATGGGTGCGCCCGCGTCCACCAGCGTCGAGAGCACCGCCCGCCCGGTGTTGGCCTTCGCGGCGTACATCACGCGGGCGTCGGGGAACGCCGCCCTGAACCGCGCCCAGTTCTCCCGCACGCGGTCGAGGTCGGTGACGTACAGCGGCGTCCCGTGCTCGGCGGCGAGCGCGTCGAGGCGGTCGGCGTCCCAGTCGCCGAGCCGGCGGACCGGCGCGGGGGCGGCCGGCGGCTGGCCGGCCGGCGAACGGTCGGCCGCCGACGTGTCCTCGGCGGTCACTCCCGGAGCGCCTCCTCGCGCTCGGTCGCCTCGAGGGTCTCGGCCTCGAGGTCGGTGGCGACGACGGCTGGCTTGTACGCTCCGCCCTCGCCGAACAGGTCGTGGTCGGCGACGGAGGACTCCACGAAGCGCGTCAACGCGCGGCGCTCCGGCGGGAGACGGCCGTAGCGCACCTCCTCCTCGACGAGGTCGTAGATGGGGATGCGGGGCGTGAGGAGGGTGTTCTCGC
>JBDGTC010000118.1:1665-13059 GCA_042217215.1 Halobacteriaceae archaeon | reverse complement strand
GAGCCCTCGCCGACGACGAAGCCGGAGGTCACCCGACACCCCGCGCCGAGCGAGACGTCGTCCTCGATGACCACCGGCGCGTCCTCGACCGGCTCCAGGACGCCGCCGATCAGTGTGTTCGCGCCCAGCTTGACGTTCTCGCCGACCTGCGCGCACGAGCCGACGGTGTCACACGAGTCGACGAGCGTGCCGTCGCCGACGTGGGCGCCGACGTTGACGAACGCCGGGCTCATCACGATGCAGTCCTCGCCGAGGTACGAACCGCGGCGGAGCACGGTGCCGTCTGGCGTGTTGCGCGTCCCGCGCTTGTCGAGGTCACGGGTCCGGCGCAGGGGAAGCACGTCGTGGTAGACCACGTCGCCGTACTCGCGCTCGGCCGTCTCGCGCAGCCCGAACTGGAGCAGCACGCCCCGCTTCACCCACTCCACGGCGTGCCACTCCCCGTCGCGCTTCTCGGCGGCCCGCACGTCGCCGGCCTCGAGGGCGACGAGGAACTCCTCGAGGACGTCCCGGTCGCCGCCGGTCGTCGTGGCCGCCGTCACCTCGTCGTCCTGGTAGCGCTCCCACAGGTCCTCCACCCGGCGCTCGAGCGTCATCGTTCCCCGATGACCGCCCCGAAGTCGTAATACCCCGGGTCACGGCCCGCGAGCCACTCGGCCGCGTCGAGCGCCCCGGCGGCGAACACGCCGCGGTCGCCGGTGCGGTGGGTCAACTCGAGCACCTCGTCGTTACCCGCCAGGAGGACCTCGTGCTCGCCGGTGACGTCGCCCGCCCGGCGCGCGTGGACGCCGACCTCGCCCGGCTGGCGCGGCGTCGTCCCCTCGCGACCGTGCACGCGCCCGGCGGCCCGCCCGCGCTCGTCGTCGAGGGCGTCGAGCAGCGCCTTCGCGGTGCCCGATGGCGCGTCGGTCTTCTGGTTGTGGTGGGTCTCGGTCACCTCCACGTCGTAGCCCGGCAGCGCCGCGACGGCCGCGCGGAGCGCGCGCTCCAGGGCGGCGACGCCCCGCGAGAAGTTCGCGGCGCGGAGCAGCGGCACCTCGGCGGCCGCGGCCTCGAGTGCGGTCTCGCCCGCGTCGTCGAAGCCGGTCGTGCCGGTCACCACCGGGACGCCGGCGTCCGCCGCGGCGTCGACGTACTCGAGGGCGCTCGACGGGCCGGTGAAGTCGACCAGCACGTCCGGGTCGCGCTCGGCGAGGAGGGTCGGGAGGGCGCCGGCGTCCTCGACGGACACCCCCTCGACGGTCGCGCCGTCGGCCGAGCGGTTCACCGCGACGTCGACCGCGTGGCCCCGCTCCAGGGCGTCGGCCACCACACGCCGGCCCATCCGGCCCGTCGCGCCGGTGACGGCGACGGAGAGGCCGCCGGCGGGCGAGTCTCCGCTCATCGGCGGCGCTCCGCGGGCACGGGCTCGGGGCGGTTCTCGTCGAGGGCCTCGAGCGTGCGGCGCAGTGCGGGGCGGTGGCGCTCGGAGAGCCGGGAGAGCGGCGACCGGAACACGGGCTCGTCGTGGTGGCCGCGCTCGGCGAGCGCCTCCTTCACCGGGACGGGGTTGGTCTCGACGAACAGCTGCCGGACGAGGGGGCCGAGCGCGTGGTGGTGCTCGCGCGCGGTCGCGACGTCGTTCTCGAGGGCCGACCACACCAGGTGGCTCGTGCGCTCGGGTTCGACGTTCGCGACGACGCTGATGGTGCCCACGCCGCCCACCGAGAGCACTGGCAGGGTGAGCGCGTCGTCGCCGGAGAGCACGGCGAACGCCTCGTCGCGGGTGCGCTCGACGACCTCGCTGATGAGGCCGAGGTCGCCGCTCGCGGCCTTGTACCCCGCGACGTTGGGGTGGCTGGCGAGCGAGACCGTCGTCTCGACGTCGATGGAGCGCCCGGTGCGGCCCGGGACGTTGTAGACGATCTGGGGGAGGTCCACGGCGTCGGCGACGGCGCGGTAGTGGGCCTCCATGCCCGCGGGCTCGGGTCGGTTGTAGTACGGCGAGATGAGGAGGAGCCCGTCCGCGCCGGCATCGGCGGCGCGCCGCGAGAGCGAGAGCGCCTCGTCTGTGTTGTTCGAGCCGGTGCCCGCGACGACGGGGAGGTCGACCGCGTCGACGACGGTCTCGATGACCTCCACGTGCTCGTCGTGGGTCATCGTCGCGCTCTCGCCGGTGGAGCCGGCGGGCACGACGCCGTCGACGCCGGCGCGCTCGAGGCGGCGGGCGTCCGCGCGCAGTTGGTCGTGGTCGATGCTGCCGTCGGGGGCGAACGGGGTGGCGATGGCCGGGAACACGCCCCGGAATCGCTCACTGGGGTCGGTCGTCATTGGTGGATGGTGGTGGCCGCGGCGATCGAGAACGGTACGGGCCCGGAGCCGACCCGACACGGGGCGCCACCCCCGCGCCGAGCCTACCGGCCCGCGGGTTTGTGCTCGCCGGCCGCACCGCTCTCCGGGCGGTCGAGACGTCGCCGGAGCGCGCGGTGCGGCGTCACGGGTGGGTTGAATCGCCCGGAGACCTTATGTGTTGTGTCGTCGGGCGCGGGACCCGCCCCGGGACAGTCGTCGGCCGGGTGGTTCCGGATGGCCTTTAGGGGCGCCGGTACTCGACCCACCCGAACGCGATGCTCGTCCTGGGAGACGCCCACGCCGCGACGCGGGACCGTCGCCGGTCGCTGTACGCCGCCTACCGCGCGGCCGCGGCCGACGTGGCCGTCCAGGCGGGCGACCTGATGTACTACGCGCCGCCGGTCGAGACGTACTTCATCGGCGGCAACAACGAGGACTTCGACGTCGTCGAGGCGCTGCGCCGCGGGGTCGACCCCGGCCCCGGCGTGTCGAACGTCCACCTGCTGGACGGCGCGGTCCACGACGTCGAGGGCGTGCGCGTGACGGGCGTCTCCGGCAACTTCGCGCCGACGGTGTTCGACGAGCCACGCTCCGTGCTCGCGGGGGACCGGCGGCGGCACTTCGTCGCGGCGGACCTCGAGCGCGCGGCGGCCCTCGAGGACGTCGACGTCCTCGTCCTCCACGAGGGACCGGTCGGCCTCCCCGTCGAGGAGGAGTACGAGCCCGGCTGCGAGCACGTGAACCGGCTGCTCCGGGCGCTCGAGCCCGAACTGGTGCTCGTCGGGCACCACCACCAGCACGCCCGTGCGACCATCGAGGGGTGTCGCGTCGTCGCGCTGGCCCCCGCGTGGGAGCGCTACTACACCCTCGACCCCGCCGACCTCGTGCTGACGGCCCACGAGACGCCGCCCGCGTGAGCGCTCCCGGAGACGCCCCGGGAACACCCGAAGGGGGACGGAACCGGCGGGGCGGCCGGCCGGAACGTTTAGATGGCCGATGCCGCTGGGTACGCCATGACCGAGATCCACCCGGGCCAGCGGGTCGCCGTGCTCGCCGACTCGCAGAACCTCTACCACACGGCCCAGAGCCTCCACTCGCGCAACGTCGACTACTCCGCGCTGCTCGACAAGGCGGTGCAGCGCCGCGAGCTCGTCCGGGCCATCGCCTACGTCATCCGTGCGGACGGTCCCGAGGAGGAGTCCTTCTTCGAGGCCCTCGAGGACATCGGGTACGAGACGCGCGTGAAGGACATCCAGACGTTCGCCGACGGCTCGAAGAAGGCCGACTGGGACGTCGGGATGAGCCTCGACGCCGTCACGCTCGCCTCCCGCGTCGACACCGTCGTGCTCTGCACCGGCGACGGTGACTTCGCCCGCCTCTGCACTCACCTCCGCCACGAGGGGGTCCGGACCGAGGTGCTCGGCTTCGGCTCCTCCACCGCGGAGGCGCTGGTCGAGGCCGCCGACGCGTTCGTCGACATGGGCGAGCGCGTCGAGACGTTCCTGCTCTGAGGACCGGAGTGCGGGGCGGCCCGGGCCGCGACCGCCGCCCGGGTGGCCCGTCACGTCCCGTACCCGGTACTCACTTACGTGTCCCTCTCCTACCCAGAGCTACCGACACCAGTCGTCTTCCCCCAACATGTCGCGCGTATTCCGTCTCCATTCGACGCTTGAGGTGCCACTCGAGAAGCTCCACGAGTACTTCGACGCCGAGCCGGAGTACCCGCCCGGGGTGCGTACGGTCACGGTCGAGCGTCGGAAGAACACCCTGCTCCTCGGGGCGGTCGCGGAGGACGAGGACCTCTCGAAGTACACCCCGACCGCCCAGCTCAAGGCCACGGTCTCGGAGGTCCGCATCCAGGAGGAGCCCGAGAAGCCCCGCTGGGGCGCCGTCGGCGAGGACGAGGAGGAGCCGGAGGTCGAGATCGTGAAGATGGCGGGGTTCAAGGGCGACCGGGAGTCCGTGCTCCAGAACACCGCCCTCCAGTACGAGATGTTCCAGGTGCTCGTCGACCTCGCCCAGCACGCCGAGCGCGGCGAGCTCACCGCCATCACGGAGAACGACGAGGACCTGCACGCCACCCGCATCGTCGACGGCGAACTCCGCCCCGCGACCGTCGAGGTCGTCGAGGACCCGAGCGCGGCCGCGGAAGACGGCGTCGACTGGCGGAACAACCAGTACATCGGGGACTGAGCGCGCCGCCGGGCGGGCCCCGCCCGTCAGGGGTCCTGAGACGGCACTCGTTTTGCGTGGCACCCGTCGAGCGAGCCGACGGAGCGAGGCGACCACCGGCGCGAGCGAGCGGCTCCGGCCGTGGCGTCGGCTCTCGCACGCACCCGGACCGCCGCCACTTAAGCCCCTCCGCGGGGCAGACGCTCCCATGCTCGCAGCGCGATACCACGGCGAGGGCGACCTCCGGCTGGAGGAGGTTCCCGAGCCCGCGGTCGACGCGGACGAGGTGCTCGTGGACGTCGAGGCCGCCAGCCTGTGTGGCAGCGACGTCAACTACCTGAAGGGCAAGACCGACCCCGGCAACGCCCCCATCACGCTGGGCCACGAGGGCGCGGGCGTCGTCCGGGCGACCGGCGACGGCGTCGACTCGGTGAGCGAGGGCGACCGCGTCGTCGTCCACTACATCCGCTCGTGTGGCACCTGCAGCCCGTGCATCCGGGGCGACGACAACCAGTGTCGCAACCGGCAGTCCATCGGCCACCACGTCGACGGCACGTTCGCCGAGGCAATCGCCGTCCCGGAGCGCTCCTGCATCGCGCTCCCCGAGGGCGTCCCGTTCGCGCAGGGCTCGGTCGCGGGGTGTGCCGCCTCGACGGGGTACCACGCGGTCTCCCACGCCGAGGTCGGGCCCGGCGACTCGGCCGTCGTCTTCGGCGCCGGCGGCGTCGGCCTCCACGCCATCCTGTGGGCCGACTTCTTCGGCGCGAGCGACGTGCTCGCGGTCGACATCAACGACGAGCAGCTCGAGGTCGCGAGCCGGTTCGGTGCCGACGTCACCGCGAACCCGACGAGCGGCGACGTGCTCGACGTCGTCGCCGACGTGACCGACGGGTGGGGCGCCGACGCCGCCATCGAGTGTTCGGGCTCTCCCGCCGCCATCCAGCAGGCCCTCGACGCGGTCAACGGCGAGAACGGGTACGAGTCCGGGCGCGTCGTGAGCGTCGGCATCCAGACCGAGGCCTTCGAGGTGGAGTTCGGCGACGTCCGGGAGGGGAAGCTCACGGTCTCGGGCGACCACACCCGCGCCGACCTCGAGGAGATCCTCACGGTGCTCTCGAGCGGCGACGTCGACCTCGGCCCGTCCATCACCCACCGCTACGCCCTCGAGGACATCGAGGACGCGGTCGCCGCGTTCAACGACCCCGACGAGCAGCTCATCCGGGCGGCCATCGAGCCGTAGCGGTCACCGTCGAGCGGCTGCGGTTTCCCGCCTCGGCCGGGTCGAGCGCTGACGCTCGCTCACCGCCCCCGGTCTCGAGGCACGGCCGTCGCCGGTCCCGCGGGCCACGCTCGGGCGCGCGATCCGACAACCGGCCGCAGCCTCGGGCGTGTCGGCGGCCTCGCGGCCGCCTCCCGCCCTCGGTCTCGAGGGTCGTCGGCGCGTGTCAGCGCTCCGCGCTGACCGCGCCTCGACCCTCGCTCTCAGTAGATCAGGTCGTCGTCGCCCTCGACCATGTACAGCGTGCGGGCGGCGATGTTGACGGCGTGGTCACCGACGCGCTCCAGGTCCCGGACGGTGAGGAGGATGCGCGAGACGTCCTGCATCAGGGCCTCGGTCTCCTCGACGCCCTCGGGGGCCTGGGTCTCGATGAGGTCGCGCACGACCGACTCCGAGATCTCCCGGCAGTGGGCGTCGACGTCGTCGTCGCGCGCGGCGATGTCGTAGCACGCGTCGGCGTCGGACTCCTCGTAGGCCGCCATGGACGCCTCGATCATCTCTCCGACCTCGTCCCCGACCGCCTGGATGTCGACCTCGGGGTAGACCTCGCGTCTGGCGTCCATCGCGTACCGCGCGAGGTTCGTCGCGAGGTCGCCGATGCGCTCGAGGTCGGTGATGATCTTGAACGACGCCGCGATGAAGCGGAGGTCCCCGGCCACGGGCTGCTGGAGCGCGAGGAGGTCGATGCAGTCCTGCTCGAGGTCGAGGTAGAGCTCGTTGACCTCCGCGTCCCGCTCGATGACGTCGTCGGCCATCTCTACGTCCTTGTTCTCGAGGGCGGTGAGACCCAGCCGCAGGCGCTCGCGGACGACCTCGCTCATGTAGAGGACGTCCTCCCGGAGCCGGGTGAGCCGCTCCTGGTACTCCTCGCGGGGCATGGTTAGGGCCTTCCCCCCTGCCGTAAAGGTGCTTGTGGCCCGGCAACGGTTGCGGTCATCCGAACTTCCCCGTGATGTAGTCCTCGACGCGCTGGCTCTCCGGGTCCTCGAAGATCTTCTGGGTGTCGTCGAACTCCACGAGCTGACCCCCGGTGAGGAAGACCGCCGTCTTGTCGGAGATGCGCGCCGCCTGCTGCATGTTGTGGGTGACGATGACGACGGTGTACTCCTCCGCCAGTTCGGCGATGAGGTCCTCGATCTGGGAGGTGGCGACGGGGTCGAGCGCGCTCGCCGGCTCGTCCATGAGGACGACCTCCGGGTCGACGGCGATGGCCCGCGCGATGCAGAGCCGCTGCTGCTGTCCGCCCGACAGCTCGAGGCCGGACTCGTCGAGGCGCCCCTCGACCTCCTCGTAGAGGGCCGCGCGGCGGAGCGCCGTCTCGACCCGCTCGTCGAGGTTCTCCGTCTTGCCCTGGATGCGCAGCCCGTAGGCCACGTTGTCGTAGACGCTCTTCGGGAACGGGTTCGGCTGCTGGAACACCATCCCGACGCGGCGGCGGAGGGCCACCGGGTCGACGTCAGGCGCGTAGACGTCCTTCCCCCGGAGCGTGAGCTCGCCCTCGACCCGACAGGCCTCGATGCGGTCGTTCATCCGGTTGATGCACCGGAGGAACGTCGACTTGCCACACCCCGAGGGTCCGATGATGGCCGTCACCTGGTTCTCGGGCAGGGCCATGGTGATGCCGTCGAGGGCCCGTTCCTCCCCGTACCACACGTCGAGGTCGCGGCTCTCGATGAGGGTCGCGGGTTCGGTCGCGGCCTGGTCGGTCGTCCCGGGGTCGTCGCCGACCGCGGCCGACACGTCGGTCTGGACGAGGGGGTCGGTCGACTCGTCGGTCGTCGGGTCGCCGCCGTCGGTTGGGGTGTTCTCGGTCACGTGTATCACCGCTGGAATCGGTTGCGCAGCACGATCGCCACCGCGTTCATCGACAGCATGAGCGCGAGCAGGACGACGACGCCCGCCGCCAGCACGCCGTACCGGTAGGCGGGGTCGGGCTCGCCGCGCGCGGCGAAGATCTGGAGCGGGAGCGCGGTGGCCTTCGCGAAGAGCCCGCTCGGGGGGCTCGTCACCGACGTCGCGACGCCGATGACGAGGATGGGCGCCGTCTCCCCGATGGCCCGGCCGAGCGCCAGGATGGTCCCCGTCAGGATGCCCGGGAGGGCCGACGGGAGGACCACCTCGCGGACGGTCTGCCACCGGCTCGCCCCCATGCCGTACGAGGCCTCGCGGTGGGAGTCCGGCACCGCCCGGATGGCCTCCTGCGAGGAGACGATGACGATGGGCAGGATGAGGAGGCCGAGCGTCGCCGAGGCCGCATAGAGCAGCCCGCGTGGCTGCCCGGCGAGTCGCACGAACAGCCCGAGACCGAGCAGCCCGTACACCACCGAGGGCACGCCCGCGAGGTTCGAGATGTTCACCTGCACCAGCTGGGTCAGCCGCCCGGCGAGCCCCGTCGAGGGGGCGTACTCCTCGAGGTAGATGGCGGCCGCGACGCCCACGGGGAACACCATCACGGCCATCAGCCCGACGAGCAGGATCGAACCGACGATCTGTGGGTAGTACCCCGCCCGCTCCGGGCTGATGGTCGAGAAGTTCTCGGTGAGCAGCGTCCAGGTGAGCCAGGTCTCCGGGCCGTGGAGCCCGAGCCGGTCGGCGACCGCGAGCGCGGCGCCCGCCGACCCGACGGCGACGACCGGGACGAGCAGTCCGGCCGCACCCGCACGGCCGCGGAGCGCGTCGGCCACGACCAGGACGGTCGGTACGGCGAGCGTGGCCACGAACACGACCGCGAGCACGGGGTCGTAGGGGGCGAACAGCCCGCCGAGGCCGGCCATACCCGGCACGAGGACCGCGGCGGCACCGAGGGCACGCGGCCCGCGTCCGGCCCCGAACCGGCGCCGCGCGACCGCCCAGACGCCCGCGCCGACGGGGAGGGCGACGAGCAGCAGGTAGACGACCCACACCGCGAGCACGTCGACGGCGGTCCGCAGCGGTCCGTAGAGCAGGCCGGCCCCGGCCACCCCGGCCACGGCGGCCAGCGGGAGTGCGGGGCCGGTCCACGGCGAGTCCGGACCGACGCGGTCGTACGCGATGACGGCCGCCGTCGGGACGACGAGCCCGAGTGCGTACACCAGGACGTCGTACGGGTCGAGGGCCCGGGGGATGACGAGTGCGAGGGCGCCGAGCACCAGCCCGCCGACGAGCGCCCCGAGGGCGCGACGGGTGACGGTCCAGGTCGCCGGACGGCGACGGGCGGCCGTGGCCGCGACGGCGGTCGGGAGGAGGAAGCCGAGGGCGACGACGGCGTACCAGCCCGGATCGGCGGTCGCGGGCTGGACGGCGTCCTTCAGGACGTTCGCGACGAGGACCGCGAGCGAGACGATGCCCAGGAGGGTCGCGACGACGAGGCCGAGGCGGAACGCCGCGCCCCGCAGCTGCTCGCGGGTCCGGTCCGCGGCGAACGGGCCGTCGGCCACTACTCGTACACCTCCCGGAACCGCTGGCGCACCCACTCCGAGGCGACGTTGAACGCGAACGTCATGACGAAGAGCGTCAGCCCGATGGCGTACATCGCGTCGAGGGCGTGGGTCTCGCCGAGCGACTCAGCGCCGGCGATCTGGACCATCGCCGCGGTCATGGTCTGGACGGAGTCGGTGAAGTTCCGGAGCACGTCGGGGAAGTAGGGCATCTGGGGACTCATCCCGGCGGCGACCGTGACCGCCATCGTCTCGCCGATGGCCCGGGAGAGCGCGAGGACGTACGAGGAGATGATACCCGAGACCGCCGCCGGGACGACGACCTTCGTCGAGACGTCGAACTTCGTCGACCCGAGGCCGTAGGCGGCGTCGCGGAGGTCGTCCGGGACCGCGCTCAGCGCGTCCTCGGAGATCGAGGAGACCATCGGGATGATCATGATGCCGACGACCACGCTCGCGGAGAGCGCGTTGAACGTGCGCAGCGGCGGGACGACGAACGTGTACGCGATGACGTGCTCGGTGCCGCCGAGCGCCACGGTGGTCGGCGCGAGCACCTGTGCCGAGAACGGGAAGATGGGGAGCGCCTGGAAGGCCGGCGTGATGTACACCAGCGCGAAGTAGCCGTAGACGATGGTCGGGACGCCCGCGAGCACCTCGAGCGCCGGCTTGAGGATGGCCCGGGTGCGGGGACTCGCGTACTCGGAGAGGTAGATGCCGGCGGCGAGGCCGATGGGGAGCGCGATGATGGCAGAGCCGACCGTGACCACGAGCGTCCCCGACACGAGCGGGAGCACGCCGTAGGTCCCGGCCGTGAACGGCGCGAACTGCGTGCCCGCGAGGAAGGACCACGGGTCGACGTGCAGGAAGAAGGCCGCGGTGTTCTGGACGAGGGTGAGCACGATGCCCACCGTGACGACCACCGTGAGGAGCGCACACCCGGCGAGCAGGAGCCGGTAGGCCCGTTCCGTCCGCACCGCGACGCTCGAGCGCGAGAAGGAGGGCTCCGGCCCCTTGTCCTCGGTCATCTATCGGGGTCGGATTTCGGACGTCGGCGAATAAAATTGGCGATGGGGGTCGGTCGTGCGCGCCCCGACGCGTCCCACGCGGGCGACACCGTCACGGCCCAACGCCGGCGATACCGTCACGGCCCAACGCCGGCAATACCGTCGCGACCCCGCGCCGGCGATACCGTCGCGACCCCGCGCCGGCGACACCGACGCAACCGCCGGGTCACTGGATGTTGTCCTCGAGTTTCTGGAGGTTCTCCGCTACCGTCTGGCTCGAGACCGGCACGTAGCCGATGTCCTCGCCGATGAGAGACTCGTCGTCGGTCTTGTTGATGTAGAAGCGCACGAACTCCTGGAGGGCCGGTTCGGCGTTGAGGTGCTGCTTGTTGACGTAGATGAACAGCGGGCGGGCGAGGGGGTACTCGCCGCTCTTCGCGGTCTGGAGGGAGGGCTCGACGCCGTTAATGGAGAGCGCCTTCACGCTGTCGGGGTTGCTCGAGTAGTAGGCGTACGGGAGGTAGCCCATCGCGTACTTGTTGCCCGACACGCCGGCGGCGATGGTGTCGTCCTGCTCGGTGCCCTGGAAGTCAGAGCGGATCTTGTCCTCCTCGCCCACGACGGTCTCGGTGAAGTAATCGAAGGTGCCCGACGTGGTCGCCGCGCCGAAGAGCCGGATCTCCTCGTCGGGCCAGGAGCTGTTCACGTCCGCCCACGTCTGCGGGGGCGTCTCGGGCGACCAGATCTCCTTGAGCTGGTCGAGGGTGATGTCGTCCACCCAGTCGTTCTGGTTGTTGACCACGACGGTGAGCGCGTCCCTGGCCACGAGGAACTCGATGGGCGTGAAGCCGTTGTCCAGGCAGTCCTGGCGCTCGGACTGCGAGATGGGACGGCTCGCGTCGTTGATGTCCGAGTCCCCGGGGATGAACGCGTTCGCGAACCCCGCGCTCGTCCCGTCCCGGCTCACGCTGATGCTGACGCCCGGGTGGTCCTCGAAGAAGAGCTCCTTGATGGCCGTGGAGATGGGGTAGACGGTGGAGCTCCCCGAGATGGAGATGTTCCTGGTGAGCGTCGTCGTCTGCCCGCCGTCACCGCCACCGTCCCCGCTGGTGCACCCAGCCAGGGCGGTCAATCCCGCCGCGCCGACGGCGCCGGCGCCACGGAGGAACTCGCGTCGCGACCCACGTCCGCC
>JBDGTC010000118.1:0-1565 GCA_042217215.1 Halobacteriaceae archaeon | reverse complement strand
GACGAGGTGGAGTTCTACCCCGACGAGCAGTCCCTGATGTTGACCCCGCGGTCGGCGTCGGACCGGGACGAGGGGACCCTCGACGTCACCGGTCTCGAGGGCGACGACCTCACGCGAGCGGTGATGACGATGTACGTCAGCGGCTTCGACGTCCTCACGGTGGAGGCCGACCGCATCACGGCCGCCCAGCGCCGGGTCATCCGCGAGGCGACACAGGGGCTGGTGGGCCTCGAGGTGCTCGAGGAGACCACGAACCAGGTGGTCATCCAGGACCTGCTCGACTCCTCGGAGCTGTCGGTGCACACCGCGGTGCGGCGGATGCGACTCATCTCCCTCTCGATGCTCGAGGACGCCACGACCGCGCTCGCGGAGAACGACGCCGACATCGCGGAGGACGTCCTCGAGCGCGACGACGACGTCGACCGCCTGTGGTACGTCGTCTCGCGCATCTTCCGCGGTACCCTCCGCTCGCCGAAGGCCGCCCAGGAGGTCGGGTTGAGCCGTCCGGCGTGCTTCGACTACCATTCCAGCGCGCGACAGCTCGAGCGGGTGGCCGACCACGCCTCGAAGATCGCGGGGCTCTCGCTCGAACTCGACGACGTCCCCCCGGAGGTCGTGGAGGCACTCGAGGCGCTCCGGGCCGACGCCACCGACGTCATCGACACCGCGATGGACGCGCTGTTCGCCGAGGACCCCGACGAGGCGACGCGGCTCGCGAACCAGGCGAGACAGGACGTGCTGGCCATCGACGACCACGCCCGGACCATCAACGACCTCCTGCGCGACCTCGAACCGCGCGAGGCGCAACATCTCGGTCTCGTGGTCGACTCGCTCTCGCGGAGCGCCGACTACGGCGGCAACGTCGCGGAGACCGCCCTGCAGAACGCGGCCCCGGAGCCCACGGGCTGAGCCGGTTCCGCGCCGGCCGTGACGCCGCCGCGCCGGGCGTCGGGCCGGTGGAACGGACCACGTCACAGCCCCCGGAGAGACCCGCCGAGGCCGCGGTTCGCCGCCGCTCCGGGCCGAAGCGGCGTTTTTTTCAGTGCCGCGTCGCCTACGACTCGTCATGTCCGAGACCGCGCCGTTCCCGGAGTACCTGGACGTCGACTACGACGACGGGACCGGAGAGGACCCCGAGGACTACCCGACCCTCGAGGACAAGATCGAAAAGGCCGTCGAGGTCGTCGCCACCGGCCTGCACGAGTACCACAACCCGGCCGTGATGTGGACCGGGGGGAAGGACTCCACGCTCACGCTGTACTTCGTGAAGGAGGTCGCCGAGGAGTACGGCCTCGACCTCCCGCCGGTGATGTTCATCGACCACTTCCAGCACTTCGACGCCCTCCACGAGTTCGTCGAGCGCTGGGCCGAGCGCTGGGACCTCGAGGTCATCTACGCGCGCAACGACGACGTCGGCGACTACGTCGAGGCACACGACCTCGTCCCGGGCGACGACATCCCCGTCGACGAGCTCTCGGAGCACAACCAGCACCACGTCCGCGACATCCTCGAGTACGAGGAGGACACCTTCCCGTTCCTGCTGGACACCTACGTCGGCAACCACC
>JBDGTC010000031.1:20554-22437 GCA_042217215.1 Halobacteriaceae archaeon | reverse complement strand
CCCTCGGCCATCGAGCGCACGCAGTCCTCGACGAACTTCGCGTTCGCGTGGGCCTGGTAGGTCATGTGGTCCTCGTCCGGGCGCTTCGCGAAGTTGTAGATGCGCGCGCTCATGGCGTCCCGCGCGACCTCCACGAGGTCCGGCACGGCGAGGACGTCGGGCCGCCCCTCCGTCTCGACGGTGAGCGTGGCGTGCCCGCGCTGGGCGTGCCCGGCCTGAGGGACGTCCGCGAGGAACTGCTGGACCTCGCCCTCCGCGACGCCCAGCTCTGCGAGGCGCTCGCGGGCGCGCTGCTCCATCATGCCCTGCGAGCAGGGACAGACGGTCATCCCGGTGACGCGCACGCCGACCTCCTCGCGGACCGGCTCGTCCTCGACGGCCGTCGCCCCCGCCAGGATGTCGACCGTGCTCTGGGTGGGGCGCTTCGACTCGGGGGTCTCCTCGCGCGTGAGGAACTCGGCCTCCATCTCCACGCGCGCCTCGGAGGTGTAGTCGTGCTTCGCGAGGAGGCGGCGCGCGGCCTCGCCGCAGACGTCCTCGACGCGGTAGGCGGGCTCGCTCACCGCGGCCTCGAGCACCTCGTCGATGACCTCCATGTTCCGGCTCATGTCGATGCCCTTCCGGCGCCGGGGCAGGTCGACGAACACCTCGAACTCCGCGGTGAGGACGTACGGGCGGTCGTCGGGGCGCGCGATCTCGACGAGCTTCTCCACGCCCGTCACGCCGACCCGCCCGAGGCCGACGCTGACGCTGGGCTCTCCGGCCTGCACGTCTGGCAGCTGGCGGTCCATCGGCGCGGAGTACGTGACTGGCCGGGAAGGCGCTTTCCGTTCGGCGCGACGGCTCCCGGTCCGCCGCGAGGGTGACGACCGCCAGCCCCCTGCGCCCGCGGGACCACGTCGTCCCGGTCTCGTTCGTCCGGTCGCCGCCGGAGAGCTTATGGCTCTCCGACATGAGTTCGACCCGATGGCCCGACCACGGTCCCCGTCGCGCCGTCGGCTCCTCGCGGCGCTCGGCGGGACGGCGTCCGTCGGCCTCGCCGGGTGTGGGAGCGGCTCCGGCGCCGTCGCCCCCGACCGCTTCGCCACGTGTTCCGGCGACGTGTCCGTCTCCCACTCCGACGCCGGTGCTCCGGAGTCGTGGCCGATGCCGGCGTTCGACGGCCAGCGCGCGGGATTCGCCCCGAACACGTCCCCCGACGGACTCGCGCAGCGGTGGTCGGTCGGACCGACCGACCTTCGACGGGAGCGGTGTCCGCCCCGGCGGCGAGCGCGTCCCACGAACTGCTCTGGTCGAGTATGCCACCTCTACTCGGGGACGGGCACTTCAACGTCGCCACGACCGGCGGCGTCCACGCCGTGGACCCGGCCTCCGGCGAGCACCGCTGGACGGTCGATGCGCCACTCGCCGCCGGTATGTACCCGGAATTCGCCATCTACGACTCGCTGCTCATCGCGCCCGGCGGTACCGAACCGGGTGGCATCCCGGATGGGCTCGTCGGCATCGACCTCGCGGACCGCTCCGTTCGCTGGGAGAACACCTACGGGCTGTCTTTCGGGACGCCGCGGGTCGCAGTCGGCAAGGACGCGATGTACGACGTGCGGCTCGAACGGGTGGTCGAACTCGACCCCGCGACCGGCGATTACCTCGAGGACACAGTAGTCTCTCTCCCGGACGACCAGTTCATCCTCGGCTATGCTCTCAACGACTCCGTGCTCTACGCCACGTCGGGGCTGACCGTATACGCCCTGGACCTGAGCGCCGGGTCGGTCCGTTGGCAGCGCCGCGTTCAGGACCTCCCGGATCCGATCGGTCCGGGCACCCGGCATCTGGAGCACGTCGTGGCCGGTCATGCGCTTGTAGCGGCTGATGACGTCGCCGAT
>JBDGTC010000031.1:0-20544 GCA_042217215.1 Halobacteriaceae archaeon | reverse complement strand
GGACCGCGTGTACGCCCAGAGCACCTACATGCCCACCGAGAACGGCACCACCGACGCCGACGGCTCCCCCGTCGACGGCGGCGACGCCGACACCTTGCTCGACGAACCCGCCCTGGCTCCCAACGACGTGCTGGTCGCACTCGACGCGGACTCCGGCGACCAGCTGTGGACCTACCCCGAGGGTGGCGTGTCGCTCACCGCGCGGCCGGCGCTCGCGGACGGGACGCTATTCGTGGGTGGCGTCCGCGGTGGCGACTCGGGTGGGGCGTCCGACCGCCGTGGCTTCCTGGCGGCCGTCGACGGCGCGGAGGGCTGTGCGCGGTGGTACGTGGAGCCGTTCGCGGGCGAGACCGCACCGGTGCAAGCCGTCACCGGTGCCGGCGAGACTCTGTTCGTGCCGGCCGCGGATGCAGATGGGCAGGCCGCGTCGCTCGTCGCGGTGAACGCAACGGACGGTTCAGTACGTGCACGTCACGAGCACACCGATGTGGCGGCGACGTCGCCGGTGGTGGTTGCGGACGGGCGGGCGTACCTCACCGTCGACCAGGGCACGGGCGCGTACGACGGGGATGCCGAAATACGGGCTTACGGCGACGACGTGAGTTAACACAGCGGCGAAGGGGACCCGTGACCTGTCGCTCTCGACTCTGAACTACGACAGGCCTGCCAGCGCACTACAGATTCGAGGGCGCTTAGGAAAGCCGGGGGGAAGATTGGCGACCGCTCAGTTCCGGTGCTGAGGTCCAAAGATCGTCGCCTTCGATATCCGGTAGATGGTGGGCCTTTGAGGGATGGCTATTTTCGGAGGGCGCATTATGGCGTGTATATTTTCCAGTTATCGCAATCAGTATCACATGTGTTTGAGTCACACCTCGGGTCATTCGACAGATCGAGGTCATAGGTAAGGTTATATTTGGAACGAAGATGGTAGGACGCGGTTCCTATTCCTGGGTAATGTACTCTTGCGTCATCACATATATTAGTATCATGTAAGTCACCGCCAGTAATAGACGCCACTAAATATACCCAACTACCGTTGTCGATATAGACCGGAGCTCCAGAGTCACCGTCAGCAAGAAACGTCGAAAACTCAACTCCATGTCCTTCATGAGTGATCTGATCTGTTCTAGTTAAGCCAAATGCTTTAACCCATCCGTCTGTTACACCTGATGTTATACCTGACTTGTATACCTTCCTATCGTCCGAATCACAGATATCATCGCAACCATCTAACCCCCCTCCACAACAAATGTCGGCGATAGCATGTTGGTCCGCAACTCCGTTTACAGTTTTGGCGTTACCGGATTGATCAACAATATCGTCGGTAGGGTTATGAGTATATTCCGAACTATTATCAATTAGCATGTAATCAGCGTCTTGGTCGAACTCTGTAACTTCCCCAATCTTCCTGTGAATCCAACCTAACGAGTCATAATAGAGCTTTCCTTGGTATATATTATCTCCAATGTCTAATTCGTAATCTGGTGAGTTCTCTTTTGGATTATAACTCCCTCCGATATGAGCAGCAGTCAATAATTGGCGCTCACCGCTTTTCTCAACCCAACAGCTTGCTGTGGCATAATTTGTTTTCTCATCATATGTTGCCATAATTGACGCTCCACCTGGTGTATCGGGCCAGTGGCATTGGTTGACGCCGCATTCGGAGCAAGTACCGCACGCAGGAGCATAGTCCCCCAATTGTTCCGTTGCCACTGATATGCCCCCGGCCTCGTCTGGGACATGATGGAAATGTGTCTCCTCCGTCTCGACACGTAGTTGAAACCCTCTTTTGCCACCGTACGTTTCTCCCTCACAGGATGCGATTATCCCGACACGGTAACGCCCGGGCTTTTCGCTTAGATTGGTAACTAATTGTTCTTTTTTGCTCTTAACCGAGTCCAGATGTCTTTTCCAGGATGCTGGAACCTCCATCCATTCCTTAACACCATCTCTACCGAGGAACCGAGGCACCTCGACAGTTGGGACGTCACGTGCTGAGCTAATGCCAGTCCCTGCAATACCTGCCGCCGTCGCTTTCAAAAGATTCCTTCGTTTAGGATGCCCTTTATCCGATTGGGAACTCTCCTTCTCTGGTTGGCTTTCCATAGTGTCTCCAACGTCGCCATATACATTAGTTTTTATTACCAAGTGTATATTGCCTAACCGTGCCCAATTGAAGAACTCCCCCGTCAGACGGCGGAGGAGTAGGTAGTATCGATGGGTACTCCTTGCACGGAAGGCCTGGGTATGGTCACTTAGTCAACACGATAACAGGTGGAGTTTCAGACCTTTGCTCCTTCTCTATGGCCAAGTTTTTTCAATTACAAGCAGATATTAGAAAATATGGATTGGTCTTCCTACTCGGGCAGCCCATTATTACCGTCCCGCCGTCGTCTCTTAGGGGTTCTCAGCGGGGCGGCGACCATCGGCCTCGCCGGTTGTGGCACCGGCGGTAATACGGATATTACCCCTCCTCCAAAAGCGTGTCTTAGCGATGTCTCCCTTTCGGTGTCTGATGCCCAGGCACCAGATTCCTGGCCGTTTCCCGCCCACGATTCCGCGCGCACCGGCTACGCGCCGAACACCCCGCCCACCGAACTCGGACAGCGTTGGGCCGTTGGGGAGTCAGACCTCCCCACGGGTGCCGCAGCGACAGCGACCGAACGCTGGTCGGATCAGCTGATCTGGTCCGAGACACCTCCGGTGCTCGCGGACGGGAATCTCTACGTCGGCACGACCGGCGGCGTCCACGCTCTCGACCCGGCGTCCGGCGAACACCGATGGACGGTCGACGTCGCCCTCCCCGAATACCGTGCCCCGATCTACGTCACGGAGTCGTTGCTCGTGGTCCCGGGAGCGCTCACCCCTGGGTACTTCAGGGACCGTCTCGTGGGCATCGACCGCGAAGCGCGGTCCGTCCGCTGGGAGCACGGGTACCCCATCCTCGGCAGCCCGGTACCGCGACTCGCTGTCGGTGCGGATGCCATCTATGCGGTCGAGTACAGCTGGGTGGTCGAACTCGACCCTGCCACCGGCGAGTACCGCGACGACACGCGCCTCAACCTCCCGGACAACCGGCAGATTATCGATCACGCGCTCGACGGGAGTGTGCTGTACGCCACGTCCAGGTTGTCAGTGTTCGCACTCGACGTGAGCGCGGGGTCGGTCCGCTGGCAGCGCCGCGTCGAGGGTCTCCCGGACCCGATGGGCCCTGGAACCCGGCTCCTCTGGCACGTCGTGGCCGGTCAGGACCGCGTATACGCCCAGACCACCTACGAACTGCCCGAGGATACCGGCGCCGGTGGCGAGGACTCCGACGGCGGTGGCCCGGTCGAGGAGCCCGCCGTGGGCCCCAACGACGTGCTGGTCGCTCTCGACGCGGCCTCTGGCGAGCAGCTGTGGACCTATCCGGACGCTGGTGTGTCGCTAACTGCGCGCCCGGCACTCGCGGACGGGACGCTGTTCGTGGGTGGCGTCCGCGGTGACGACTCGACCGAGACCGGCTCCGGTGGGGCGGCCGAGCGCCGTGGCTTCCTCGCCGCCGTCGACGGGGCGGAGGGCTGTGCCCGGTGGTACGTGGAGCCGTTCGCGGGCGAGACTGCGCCCGTGGGCGCCATCACCGGCGCCGGCGAGACCCTGTTCGTGCCGACTGCCGACGCCGAGGGCCGGGCGGCGGCGCTGCTCGCGGTCGACGCGACGGACGGCAGCGTCCGCGCGCGGCACGAGCACGGCGACGTGGCGGCGACGTCGCCGGCGGTCGTCGCGGACGGCCGGGCGTACCTCACTGTCGACCCGGGGCCGGAATCGTACGACGGGGACGCCGAGATTCGGGCGTACGGCGCGGCGGGCGGGTAGGACGGCGGGGGGACGCGGTGTCGCCCCGTGGTGACGCCGGCACCGGTCGTCGAACCCCCTCACTCCAGCTTCGACAGCGCCTGGAAGAACTCCGACTCCGGGCCGGCGACGTGGCCCGGCTCCGGCGCCGACGTGACGCGGACCCACTGCGGCGCGGGGAGCTCGCGGGCGACGCTCCCGTCCTCCGCGACCACCACGGCGTCGGCGTCGTCGGCCCGCACCGCGACGGTCGCGTCCGTGCCGAGGACGACCGGCGGCATCGGCTCGGCGGGGCACATCCCGGTCACGACGAGGCCCGACGCCGCGGGGTGGACGAGCGGCCCGCCCTCGCTGAGGTTGTACGCCGTCGACCCGGTCGGGGTGGCGACGAGCACGCCGTCGGCGCGGGTCGACGTGTAGAGCTCGCCGTCGACGCGCACCTCCACGGAGAGCCCGCCGCCCGGGCCCCGCCCGGGGGACTGGACGACGACCTCGTTGAGGGCGGGACCGATGGGCCAGTCCGCGGCGTCGGACGGGCGCGCGTCGCCCGCCCCGTCCGCGGGGTCCGTCGACTCGGTCGTCGCCACGAGCCGCGTCACCGGGCGGGCGCGCACGCTGCCGGTCTCGTGGTACCGCGCGACCTCGGCGAGCACCGCGTCGACGGCCTCCTCGGGCGCGACGGCGTTGAGGAAGCCCACCTCGCCGAGGTTCACGCCGAGCACGGGCGTCGTGTCCGCGGCGTGGGCGGCGTAGAGGAACGTGCCGTCGCCGCCGATGCTCACGACGAGGTCACACGCGGGGAAGGTCTCGGCCTCCGGGTCGGGGGCGGCGCGCTCGAGCGCCGCGGCCGTCGCGCGGTCGAGCGTGACCTGTTCGCCCTGCTCCCGCAGTCGCTCGCGGACGTCGGCGGCGAGCTCGGCGGCGCGGGGGTTCGACCGCTGGGCGACGATGCCGACCTGCACGACCCGGGGTGTGGCCGCGGGCGTGAAAACTCCCCCCGTTCGACCGCCGGCACCGGGCCGGCGACGGTTTCGGAGGCACAACGACTTTGCCAGCCCCCGTCGAAGCGGGGGCGATGACAGCCAGCGCCGTCGAACGGGGGGACGACAGCGGTGGCTGACGAGGACTCCGCCGAGGAGGAGCTCTTCGGCGAGGACTTCGCCAGCGCCCTCGACGGCGCGGGCGCGCCGGGCGGGGGCGGCGCCGCCGGCGACGGCGGCAGCGACGAGCCCTTCGAGACGACACAGGGCGACGGCGACTTCGAGTCCGCGGTGCCGCGCGTCCAGGTCGGCATCGAGGGGCTGGACAACATGATCGAGGGCGGCGTGCCCGACCGCAGCCTCGTCACGACCATCGGGAGCGCCGGCACCGGGAAGACCACGTTCGGCCTCCAGTTCCTCGAGCGCGGTCTCGCCGCGGGGGAGCGGGCCGTCTACCTCTCGCTCGAGGAGCGCCGCGACGACATCCTCACGACGGCCGAGGAGAAGGGCTGGCCGTTCCGGGAGTACGCCGCGGAGGGCGACCTCGCCGTCGTCGACTTCGACCCCGTCGAGATGGCGAACAGCCTCACGAGCATCGGGGACGAACTGCCGGCCCTCATCGACGAGTTCGGCGCCACCCGCGTCGTGCTCGACTCCGTCTCCCTCCTCGAGATGATGTACGAGGACCAGGCCACCCGCCGGATGGAGGTGTACGACTTCAGCCGGGCGCTCAAGCGCGCGGGTGTCACCACCGTGCTCACCAGCGAGGCCGACTCGGCCAACCCGTTCCGCTCGCGGTACGGCATCATCGAGCACCTCACTGACGCGGTCTTCCTCCTGCGGTACCTCCGCTCGGAGGACTTCCGGGAGACGCGACTCGTCGTCGAGATCCAGAAGATCCGGAACGCGAACCACTCCCGCGAGACCAAGCCCTACGAGATCACCGACGAGGGCATCAGCGTCTACCGGCAGGCGAACCTGTTCTGAGGAGCCGGTCAGCGGACGATGGTCACCGGGACCGGCGACCGCCGCACCACCGACTCCGCGACGCTCCCGAGCAGGATGCGCGAGACGCCCGAGCGCCCGTGACTCCCCATCACGACGAGGTCGACAGGCTGCTCGTCGGCGAACGCCACGATGCGCCGCGCCGGCCGTCCCAGCTCGATGGCCGTCTCGACCGTGACGTCGTCGTCGCCCGCGAGCTCGCGCGCCTCGTCGAAGAGCGTCTCCGCGCGTGCTTTCTCCTCCTCGTACCACTCCTGGCCCGTGCCCGGCGGTCCGGGGCCGGTCGCGTACCCCGCCTCGAGCGGGTCGATGACGTGGAGGAGACAGACCACCTCGCCGGGGTACTCCGCGAGGACGTACTCGAGGGCCTCCGTGGCCTGGGGCGACCCGTCGAGTGGCACGAGGATGCGCTTCCGGTCGGACAGGGGCGGTACCTCGGCGGTCCGGGCGTCGACCGTCTCGTCGGCCTCGCCGCCCGCCGAGCCCTCCCCGGCGGCGTCACCGACCGCCTCCTCGGTCCCCGCGTCGTCGCTCATGTGACGGGCTACCACCGCGACGGGAAAGAAGGTAGCGGCCCGTCGTCGGCGTGAGCGGTTCCGGCCCGGCGCGGCGGGCGGCGGACTACTGGTACTCGCCGCTGTCGCCGTCTCTGACCCGGTTGTGCACTTCCGTCTCCGGCTCGACGGAGGACTCCGGGTCGGACCCCTCGCGGAACTGCTCCGGTAGCCGGGGCTGGTCCCGGGCCTCCGCGCGCTCTTCTCTGTACAGGGCGTAGCAGAGGACGACGAGCGTCCCGAGGATTACGAGCGCGGCGCGCGGGTCGATTCCGCCGGGCAGTGCCATGCCGGCAGTTCGGTTCGGAACCTGATAGTTCTTGGGCCGGAGCGGCGTCGCGCAGGCCGGGCCGAGACCGGACCGAGATCCCGACCGGGCCTAGTCCCGGCCGTGGCGGGTGAGACACGTCGGCAGTCCCGCCAGCTCCACGGGCTCGGAGTTGTCGGGCGAGTACACCACCATCTGGCCCTGCTCCATGTAGGGGACCTTCTGCTCGAGCGCCGGCGGGATGTTCATCGCGGAGATGGCGTCCTCGTCGCCGAGGTTGCACACGAGCTTCGTGTTCACCTGCTTGAACACGGCGTCGGCGACGTCCTGGGGGTCCTGGGTCACGAGGAAGAGGCCGAGGCGCTCCTTCCGGCCCTGCTTGGCGGCCTCGGTGAACTTCCGGATCACGCGGCGGGCCTGCACCGTCTCCGCGTCGGCGAGGAAGTTGTGCGCCTCGTCCATCGCGAGCACCAGCGGCGTGTCGTTGATGCGGTCGTACGTGGGGTCGTTCGAGAGCTTCTCGTCGATGAGCAGCGAGGAGAGCGCGAGCACCACCGTCTCCGCCGCGCGGCTGTCGTTGAGGTGGTAGGTGGGGACCACCGTGAGCCCGCCCGGCCGGACCATCGTCTCGACCTGCTCGGTCACCGGCGGCGCCGCGCCGTCGAAGACCTGGCCGGGCGCGGCGAGGACGCGGCGCCGCACCGCGTCGAAGGTCGCCTCGTGGACCCGGCCCGCCTCGTCGAGCTCCTCCCGGAGCGCTGGGTCGTCGAGGAACGCGCAGAACCCCTCGTAGGTCCCCGACCGGGTCCCGCCGAAGAAGCGCTCAAGCAGGTGGTCGAGGGCGCCGTACTGGTTGTCGTTGAGGCTCGCGCCCGCCACGAGCCACGGCCGGTACCGGACCATCGAGAACGGGACCGTGAACGCGACCTGCTCCGCGCGGTGGTGGTCGGCGGCGTAGGTGGCCGAGCCGACCTCCGGCACGAACGCGACGGTGTCGTCGTGGCCGCCGTGGGCGACCCCGCGAGCCTCCCACCGCCGGCGGTCGTCGGCGGTGGCCGCGGGGTTGTCGTCGTGCATCTGGGCGTACTCGTCCTGGGGGTCGAAGACGACGACGCCGGGCCGCACCGTGCGGTCCGCGCCCGCGCCGACCGGGTACCGGCGCTCGGGCGCGAGGAACTGCCGGAGCAGGTTCTTCGCGGCGTGGGTCTTCCCGGAGCCGGTGCCCCCGGCGACGAGGAGGTGCCGGAAGACGAGCGGGTCCCCCGCCGCGTAGTCGTCCGAGAGCCGGTAGTCGATGGTCGGGGGCTCCGCCGCGGTCCGCACGAGTTCGCCCCCCACCGCGAGGTGGCCGACGAACACCCCGTCGGTCGGGATCTTGAGCCCGGCCTTGATCTCCGTGGTGTCGGTGGCCTCCCGAACGGCGGTCTCGGGTTTGGGCACGCGGTCGGGCATCCGCCGCGCGAGCCCGTCGCCGTCCTCGTCCGCCGAGAGGATGGCGACCGGCTCGAGATCCGCGATGAACTTGTAGTCGCGCTCGTCGACCCCGCCCGAGCGCATCGCCCGCCGCGCGTGGATCTCCGTGGCGTCGTCGCCCCGGTACGCACGGACGTACTCCAGGCCGCTCACGCGGCAGAACAGCAACTCGCCGTCGGGGTAGGGCGCGAGCACGTACGTCCCCACGCGCACGGACTCCCGCCGGCCGGCCGTGACGTACGCCCGGAGGCTGGTCTCCTCGCCCGCGGCGTCGATGCGGAGGCCCTCGGAGACCGCGAGCGCCCCGACGGCGCCCGGGTCGGCCGTCCCCGCCCGGTCGCCGGGTGCGACGTCGGTGAACGTGCCGGGACCGCCGCCCGCGCTCCCGCGGGTCGCGTGGTCACCGACCCCGCCGGTCGAGGCTGCCCCGGTCGCACCGTCGCCGCGCCGGCCGGCGTCGGCCGCCTCGAGGTCGTCGCTCCCGACCGACCCCGCCCCACCCGCGTCGTCGGTCCGCGCCTCGCCACCGTCACCGGCGCCCGCGGCCCGGTTGTCGGCTCCCTCGACCCGGCCACCGGCGCCCGCGGCCCCGTCGTCGGTGTCTCCCCCGTCGTCGGTGTCTCCCCCGTCCCCCGCCTCGTCGTCCGGATCGTAGCTCGTGAAGTCCCCGAGGTCGCTCATCGTGGGGGACACGCGTGCCCGCGGGTTAGCTATTTCCCACGGCTGCCGGGGAGACCGAGGCGACCTCGACGTCGACGTCGTCGCGGTCGACCCCGAGGCGCGCGAACTGGGTGCGCACGTGCTCGCGAGCCGCCGCGAGCGCCGCCTCGCGGGTCTCGAACCCGCGCGGCGCGGGGTTCTCGAACGCGACGTGGACGCGCCGACCGTCGACCTGCTGGACCGTCCCGCCGCTGTCGACCTCGTAGAACGCGTCGCAGAGCCACGCGTAGGGCGCGTCGTCGTCCGGTGCCCCGCGGAACCGCGGCGGGGACTCGCCCCGCTCGTAGAGCGTGCCCGTCAGGCTCGTGCCGCCAACGTGGCCCCGTACCTCGAGCATGTGTGCCACTACGTCACAGGGGGTACGTAAGTGTCGCGGCGGCCGCCGGTCTCGCCGGAACCGACGGCGGCTGTCACGCCCCGGGGGCGGGGTCCTCGCCGCCGGTCACCTCGATGAACACGTCCTCGAGGGTGCCCTCCTCGCCCGCCTCCGCGCGGCGCTTGAGCGCGCCGGGCGACCCCTCGGCGACGAGGCGGCCGTTCGAGAGCACGCCCACGGTGTCGGCGAGTTCCTCGACCACCGAGAGGATGTGCGTCGAGAGGAAGACGGTGGTCTCTGCCTCCTCGGCGAGGCCGGCGATGGTCCGGCGGACGGTGCGCGCCGCGCGCGGGTCGAGCCCGCTGGTCGGCTCGTCGAGGAAGACCACCGAGGGCTCGTGGAGGAGCGCCTGGATGATGCCGGTCTTCTGCTTCATCCCCTTCGAGTAGCCGCCGATGCGCCTGTCGGCGTCGCCGGCGAGCCCGAACTCCGCGACCAGGTCCTCGATGCGCGCGTCGGCTGCCGCTGCCGGGAGGTTGCGGAGCCCCGCGACGTACCGGAGCTGCTCCCGCGCGGTCAGTTCGTCGTGCAGTGGCGGCTCCTCCGGGAGGTACCCCACGTGCTCGACGACGGCCTCCCGGTCGGTGACCGGCTCGCCCATCACGCGAGCCGACCCGCTGGTGGGCGTGGAAAGCGTCGTCAGCATCTCCATGGTCGTGGTCTTGCCTGCGCCGTTGGGCCCCAGGAAGCCGTAGACGGCGCCACGCGGGATCCAGAGGTCGAGGTCCTCGACCGCCACCGTCCGGCCGTACACCTTCGAGAGCGCCTCGGCCTCGATGGCCTGCGCGGGCGGCGAGGTGGACTCCGCCGTCATTCGGTCGGTGGTCGCCCCCCACGCCCTTGAGCGGTTCGCTCCCGCGGGTCCCGCACCGCCCCGCGCCGCCCCAGCCACCGCGCCGCTACGCCTCGAGCCCCCACCGGAGCTCGTCGTACCCGGCGGTGCGTGTCGTGTCGAGTGCGCGCTCGAGGCGCTCCAGCAGCGAGGCCTTCTCGCCGCGGTCGATGCGCGCGAGGGCGTCGGCCTTCCGGATGGCCGCGGGCGGCCCGGCCTCGGCGGCGACCCCCCGCAGCACGCGCTTCCGGACCCGCTCGCGCACCGCCGGGTCGCGGGCCTGCGCGTACGGCAGTTCGACGCGGAAGGAGAGGTCGACGCGGGGGTCGTGGACGACGAAGAACGCCACGCGGTAGTCGGCGGGCTCGAGCGCGCGGTCGACGCCGGGCGGCGCCCGCTCGGCCGCGAACGCCCCGTCGCCCCCCAGCGTAGAGACGAACCAGTTGGTCCAGGTGAGCACGCGGGCGTCGTCGCCCGGCTCGAGGACCCGGGTGAAGAAGGCGAGGTCGTCGGCCCACGGCGTCGGCGGCGGGTCGGACAGGTCCCCGAGTGCTCTGAGCACCGCCGTCGACTCCGCGGTCTTCACGAAGCCGACCAGCGGGACGTCGTTCTCGACGAACCGCTCGACGAGGCGGGCGTAGTTGGCACAGACCTCGCGACCGATGGCCTCCGTCGCGAGCCGCCGGCCCGCGGCGCCCCGCTCCATCGCCACCGCGAGCACCGGCGGCGGGTACAGCGGCCCGTCGAGCACGAGGAGGTCCTCGACCGCGTCGGCGTGGGCCAGGGCGTGCGCTGACTCCGCGAGCGCGAGCGCGAGGCCGTGGACCGCCCGGAGGCGGTCGCGCGCCAGTCGCGGGACCTGGACGACGCGCCCGCGCCCGCCGTCGAACCCGCGCCAGTCCGTCGCCGCGTCGACCGTCGCGTCGTTGGTGTGGACGCACGTCACGATGGTGCGCTCCCGGGCGACGCCGAGGTCGGAGGGCGTCGCGCTCATCGCCGCCTGGGCCACGTCGAGGACGAGGCCGTTGGCGAAGGTCCGCGGGTTGACGGTGCCCGCGTCGAGGCCGTGGACCGACGGGGTCGGCGGGGCCTGGAGCCCGAGGTCCTCGACCGGGGCGCGGAAGCGCTCCCGCTCGTCGAGGGGCTCGAGTCGGCCGTCGTCGGTGGCGAGCGGGTCGAGTGCGCCCCGCCAGACGTCCTCGGCGAGCGAGCGGTGGTCGGTCCCCTCGGTCGCGCTGTGGATGGTCCCCGCGAGCGTGGCGATGGCGTCGAGGTGGACCGGGTCGAGTGTCATCGCAGGGCCGTCGCGGCCCGGTCCCAAAAAGCCGCCCGACCGGTGTCGGCGCTCACCGGCACGGGCCGGTCCGCGTCCGGTCAGCGCCCGAGCACGGCCTCGAAGACCTTCCGCTGGGCGGTGCGAAGGTGCTCGTGGAACGTCGCCGAGGAGACCCCGAGCGTGGCCGCCACGTCCTCGGCGTCGTGCTCCCGCGGCCAGGCGAAGTACCCCTCGTCCACCGCGGTCGCGAGCACCTCCGCCTGCCGGTCAGTGAGGTCCTCGGTCGGGTCCGGTGTCGACGGCTCGGCGGCCCGCGTGCGGTCCCGCTTGGCCTGGAGGTCCACGCTGTCGAAGGTGTCGGCGAGCGCGTCGTGAGCCGAGCGGACGTCTGCCGTCGCCGGGAACGACGCCCGGACCGTCGCCACGCCCGCCTCGACCTCGAGGCGCTCCACGTCCCCGCCGTGGGCCGCCAGCACGGTGAGCGCGGCGTCGGCGGTGGGCTCGACGGTGAACTCGAACCGCCCGTCGTCGGTCGGGTCGGTCACCGAGCGGACGCCGGGGGTCGACCGGAAGCGCTCGACGGCGGCCGGAGCGTCCGCGGATGCCGCGACGACGGAGTGGTAGCTCCCGTCGCCGCGCACCGTCGTGCGACCGACGGTGAGCCGGCCGGGGAGGTCGGCCGTCGCACCGATGAGGGAGTCCCCGTCGTCACGCACGGCGAACTCCGCCTCCACCGCCGCGTCGGAGACCAGCGCGGCCCGCGATCGCGCCGACCCGACCGCGAGCGTGATGGCGTCGCGGAGCTGGGACAGCGCCGTCTCGCTCTCGGCCGCCGACAGCGGCGTCTCGGTGCTCGTCGCGTGGAGCACCAGCACGCTGCGCGTGGGACCCGTGCCGAGGGGCACCGCCGCGACCACCGTGCTGTCGTCGGCGAGCGGCGTCCCCCGCCACGGGTCGAGCGCGTCGTCGCCGGGTCGCGCGATCACGATCTCTCCGCGGTCGAGGGCCGTCCCCGGCGGCCCGGCGGCGAGCGTCGTCGAGCAGGTCTCGAGGGCCTCGCGGTGGCGATCGTCCCCGGCGGCGGCCACCGCCTCGACGCCGCCCTCCCGCTCCCGCCCGAGCCAGACGAACCCGAACTCCCCGGGGCCCTCACCCGCGAGGCGCTCGCAGACGACCGACTCGATCTGGGCCCGGCTCGTCGCGCCACCGATGGCCTCGTTGAGGTCGGTGACGACGGCGTGCAGGCGCTGGAGCCGCTCGAGCTCCCGGGTCCGCTCCTTCCGCTCGGTGACCTCCCGGAAGTAGACGGCGAGGCCGTCGCCGCTCGGGTAGATCCGGACGGCGTAGGTGCGGCCGGACTCCTCGTCGGTCTGCTCGTACGCCACCGGCTCCCGGGTCTCCTGTACCTGCCGGAGCATCCGCTGGCCGATGGTCCCCTCGACCTGCGGAATGGCCTCCCACACGACCTCGCCCAGGAGCTCCCCGGCGGGCAGTCCGAGGATGTCCAGCGTCGCCGCGTTCACAAACGTGACCCGGAACTCCTCGTCGACGGTGTAGACGCCCTCCGTCGTGCGCTCGACGGCCCGCTCGCGCTCGCCGGCGACGTGAGCGGGCGGGTCGGGGACCGACGCACTCCCGGTCGCGGGAAGCGACGGCGCGTCGCTTCCGGGTCGCTGCGGACCGCCGTCACCGTCGGGGCCCCCGTCGGCGCGACGCGGGGTGTCCGCGCCTCCCGCCGACCGTCCGGTGGCGTCCGGCCGGCGGCCTCCGACGGGACGTCGCCCGTCCTCGCGGTCCATCGTGATGGAGGGTCTCGCGCCCGCCCGGGGTTAAAATTGTCGCAAAAAGTAAGTGAGTCGTCACGGTCGGGTACAACGAAGTCCCACCCGGAGATAACCGAAGAGACGCCGCGAGTTAACCGAACCGCCGGTCGGCGTACAACGAACCCGCCGTCGACGTGGAACGAACACAACAGGCGCGTAAAACGAAGTCGGCGGGGGACGGCTCGTCCCCGGACCGGGCCGACGACGTCCCGCGATGCGATCGCGTCACGGCGGCGGGAGGCCGGCGGCTGTCCGTGCACCGTGCGGGAGCGAAAGGTAGGTAGGGCGTCGTCACCTCGCGTGCGTATGGACGCCGCGCTCCTCATCCTCGACGGGTGGGGCTGTCGTGACCCCGCCGACGGTGGGACGCCCGACGGCACCGCGCCGGCGGACGTCGCGTCCGGGGACGGCGGCGGGCGGAACGCCGTCGCCGCGGCCGATACGCCCGCGTTCGACCGCTTCCGGGTCGCCGGGGCCACCGGGCGGCTCCGGACGTGCGGTCGCGCGGTCGGCCTCCCCGCCGGGCAGGCCGGCAACAGCGAGGTCGGCCACCTCACCGTCGGTGCCGGCCGCGTGGTCCGGCAGGCGTACACCCGCATCGAGGACGCCGTGGCCGCGGGCGACCTCCTCTCGCGGCCCGCCCTCGCCGGCGCCGCCGACCACGTCGCCGACACCGGCGGGCGGCTCCACCTCCTCGGACTCGCGAGCGACGGCGGGGTGCACGCCGACCACACCCACCTCCACGCGCTCGTGGAGGCGGCCGCCGAGCGCGGTCTCGACGTCGTCACGCACCCCTTCACCGACGGGCGGGACACGAGCCCCACCGCCGGCGAGGACTTCCTCGCGGAACTCGAGGCGGTCGCCGACGCCGCCGGCACCGGCCACCCCGCGACGGTGGTGGGCCGGTACTACGCGATGGACCGCGACGAGCACTGGGAGCGGACCCACGCCGCCTACCGCGCCATCGTCGAGCGCGAGGCCCCACACCGGGCACCGACCGGGCCCGCGGCCGTGCGGGCCGGGTACGACCGCGGCGAGACCGACGAGTTCCTCGAGCCCACCCTCGTCGACGACCGCCCGGCGCCGGCCGACGGCGACGCCGTCGTGTGCTGTAACTTCCGCGCCGACCGCGCCCGCCAGCTCACGCGCATGCTCGCCGATTACGACCCGACCTGGACCGGCGCGGTCGGCCCGGTCGACCCGCCCGACGTCCACATCGTCACGATGACCGAGTACGACGAGTCCTTCCCCTTCCCCGTGGCGTTCCCGCCGAGCTACCCGGAGGCGACCCTCGGGGCCGCGCTCGCGGACGCCGGGCTGGCCCAGCTCCGCGTCGCGGAGTCCGAGAAGTACGCCCACGTGACCTACTTCCTCAACGGCGGCCGGGAGCCGGCCGTCGCGGGCGAGGATCGCGTCATCGTGCCGAGTCCCGACGTCCCCACCTACGATCAGCAGCCAGAGATGAGCGCCGCCACGGTCACGGACCGCATCCTCGCGGCCGTGGCCGAGTCGGACCCCGACGTGCTCGTCGCGAACTACGCCAACCCCGACATGGTCGGCCACACGGGGGACTTCGAGGCCGCGGTGGCCGCCGTCGAGGCCGTGGACGCAGCGGTGGCCCGACTCGTCCCGGCGCTCCGGGACGCGGGGGCGACGGTCCTGCTCACCGCCGACCACGGCAACGCCGAGGAGATGGGGACGGCCGCGGATCCACACACCAGGAACCCGGTGCCGTTCGTCGCGCTCGCGCCGGACGGCCCGACGGACGAGCCGGGCGGTGCGGACGGCGGGCTCGGCGTCGCGGGGACGGAGCCGACGGCGGCCGACCCCGCTGCCGGCGCCGACCGGCCGGACGGCGCCGACCCGGCGGATGCACTGCCCGGCCTGCGTAACGTCGCGCCCACGCTCCTGGCCCTCGCGGGCGTCGACGTCCCGGCGGCGATGACCGGCGCGTCGCTGCTCGAGCCACGCGACGCGGGCTGAGCCGGCCGCTCACTCGGCGGGTTCCGTCGCCGGCTCGAGGGTCAGCGTCACGGCGTTACCGCCGGCCTCGCTCTCGCCGAAGGCGAGCGACCCGTCCGAGCGCTCCACCGTCCAGTGGACCAGCCAGAGCCCGAGGCCGCTCGAGTGCGTCACCTCGGAGAGCTCGGACTGGCCGGTGAGGGCGCCGTACTCGGCGACCGGGATGCGCGGGCCCGAGTCGGTCACGACGAGGTCCACCCGGCCGTCCTCGCGCCGTCGCCCGGTCGCGCGCACGACCGCCGGCTCGCCGCCGTGCTCGACGGCGTTCTCGAGGAGTTCGGCGACCGCGAGCTCGAGTTCGTCCACCGCCCGCACCCGGAGCCCCTCGGGGACGTCGACGGCGACGCTTGCAGCCGGGTGTCGGTCCCGCACGGTCGCGGCGGCCTCGGCCGCGACCGCCGCCAGGTCGAGGGTGACCGGACAGGGGTTGCCGGTGAGCAACTCGATGACCTCGCGCTGCTTCTCGGCCGTGTCGAGCAGCGAGTCGGTGGCGTCGGCGATCTCGTCGGCGAGGTCGGCGACGGCGTCCCCCGCGTCGGCGCGCGCCGCCTCCTCGGCACCGCTCGCGACCTCGGCGATGGCCTGTGCCTTCCCCGCGACGAGGTTGGCGTGGTTACGGATGTTGTGTCTGAGGAGGGTGTCCATCACGGCGAGCTGGCGCTCGCGGTCGCGGCGGTCGGTGATGTCCCGCGAGAAGCCCACGATGCGCACCACCTCGCCGTCCTCGACGATGGGCTCGCCCTGCACCCAGACCCAGCGCCCGTAGGACTCCGACGGGTTGACGCGGTACTCCACGTCGACGGACTCCCCGCTCGACAGTCGCTCCATCACGGACTGCACCTGCGCGCGGTCCTCGGGGTGCACGTACTCGAGGAAGCTGGTCGGATCGTCATGGAGGGTCTCCGGCGCCACGCCGTAGACCTCCTCGACCGCCGGGTTCACGAAGCGCAGCTCCTCCCAGTCGGCGGTGAACGTCCAGAGCACCTCGCTTGTCTTCCGGGCGATCTCCCGGAGGCGGGTGGTGACTTCCTCGCGCTCGTGCTGGAGGGTCACCCGGTCGGTCACGTCCCGCGAGCTGACGACGTACCCGCCGACGGCGGAGTCGTGCAGGTTCGACATCCGGCTCTCGAGGTGGGCCCACCCGCCGTCGGCCGTGCGGTGCCGGAACACCCCCGTCCGCTCGACCAGGTCGTCGGTGGTCTCGACCACCCGCCGGAAGGTGTCCCTGACCGCCTCCCGGTCCTCGGGGTGGACGTACTCGAAGGCGTCCTCGCCGACCAGGTCCGCGGGCGCGAACCCGAGGATGCGCTCCGCGGCGGCGTTGACGTAGCGGAACCGTCCCGACTCGTCGAGCACGGCGACCTTGTCGACCGTGTGGTCGAGGAGCGCCGCTGGCTCGGGTGGCTCCATCCCTCTCTTCACGGTGTGACCGCTCGCAGATAACTCTTGGCCGCCTCGGGGACGTCGTTCCGGCGTCGTACTGTCAGTCCGTCCGGAAGGAGAGGTCGAGCGCCGGGGCGCTGTGGGTGAGCGACCCCATCGAGACCACGTCGACGCCCGTCCCGGCGTACGCCGGGAGCGTCTCGAGGGTGATGCCCCCGCTGGCCTCGGCGAGCACGCCGTCGGGGAGCGCGGCCACGCCCTCCCGGACCGCCTCCGGGGCCATGTTGTCGAGGAGGACGACGTCGGCGCCGGCCGCGGCCGCGCGGCCCGCGTCGTCGGGGTTCTCGACCTCCACCTCCACGTTCGTGGCGAAGGACGCTCGCTCGCGCACGCGCTCGACCGCCCCCTCGAGGCCGAGTTCGGCGACGTGGTTGTCCTTCACCATCGCCATGTGCGAGAGGTCGAGGCGGTGGGTGTCGCCACCGGCGGCGGCGACCGCCCGCTTCTCCACGCCCCGCAGCCCCGGCGTGGTCTTCCGCGTCGCCGCGACGCGGACCGCCGGGTCGACCTCCCGCGCGGCCGCGACGGCGCGTGCCGTCCGCGTCGCGACGCCCGCGGCGTGGCCGACGAGGTTCACCGCGACGCGCTCCCCGCGGAGGACCGCCCGAGTGGGGCCCGCCACCCGGAGGAGGACGTCGCCCGCCGCGACGCGCTCGCCGTCGTCGACGACCGGCACCGGCTCGCAGTCGAGGTAGTCGAACACCTGCTCGGCGGCGTCGAGCCCCGCGACGGTGCCGGCCTCCCGCGCGACGAGCCGCCCCGTCGTCTCCCCGGGGAGGTCGTTCGTGACGTCGTGGTGCCCGAGGTCCTCGCGGAGCCACCGCTCGACGTCGGCGTCGAGGATCATTCCGGTCCGGCCGCTGGCCCGGGCGCGGCCGTCGCGCCGCCGGTGCCGCCGTCGCCGTCGGTCGCGCCGGTTCCGTCGCCGGCCACGAGGTAGTGGGTGCCGACGGACTCGTCGTTCGCGAGGGCGGCGCGGGCGACCAGCAGCGCGGTGACCGCGGCGTTGCGCAGCTCGTAGAGGTCCCGCGCGGTCCGGGTGCGGGTGTACGCGTCGACCTCGCCCTTCAGTCGGCGGAGCACCGCAGCCGCGCGCTGGAGGTCGGCGGGGTCGCGCTCGAGGCCGACGTGCTCGTCCATCACCCGGCGGAGGCGCACGAACTTGTCCGCGGCGAAGCCGTCGGGCAGCGCGGGGTCGCGGTCGAGGAGGTCGGGCCCTTCGACGACGGTGGGCTCGTGGCCGGTCGCCGTCTCGCCGGCGCGCAGCCCCCAGACCAGCCCCTCGAGGAGGCTCGTGCTCGCGAGGCGGTTCGCGCCGTGGACCCCCGTCCGGGCGGTCTCGCCGACCGCGAACAGGCGGTCGAGGCTGGTCCGGCCCCGGTGGTCGACCGCCACGCCGCCACAGAGGAAGTGCTCCGCCGGCGCGACGGGGATCTCCGGGAGCGCGACGCCGCGCTCGTCACACCGCTCGGCGAGACCGGGGAACTCCTCGCGGAACGGCACCGCCGAGACGTCCAGGACCACCTCGCCGGTGCGGTCGCGCTCGCGGGCGACGGCCCGCGCGACGACGTCCCGCGGCGCGAGGTCGGCGTCCGGGTGGACATCGGGCATGAAGCGCTCGCCGTCGGCGTTCCGGAGCACCGCGCCCTCGCCCCGCACGGCCTCGCTGAGGAGGAAGGTCTCCCGCGCATCCTCGCCGGCGTACGCCGTCGGGTGGAACTGGACGTACTCGAGGTCGGCCGTCTCCGCGCCCGCGAGCGCGGCCATCGCGACGCCGTCGCCCGTCGCGTCGGCGGGGTTCGTCGAGCGCCCGTAGAGGCCGCCGATGCCGCCGGTCGCGAGCACCGTCGCGCCCGCGAAGACCGGGGCCACCGCGCCGTCGCGCTCGAGGTGCGCGCCGTGGACGCGGCCCTCGTGGGTCACCAGGTCGAGCGCCGCGGTGTCCTCCCGCACCGTCACGCCAGCCCGGTCGTCGAGGTGGGCGAGGAACGGCCGGAGGACCTCGCGGCCGGTCCGCGCGTCGACGTGGAGGATGCGTGCCTCGCCGTGCCCGGCCTCGCGGGCGTAGTCGAGGGCGTCCCCGTCAGCGCCGCCGGCGTCGGCACCGGTCCCGTCGCCGGTGTCCGCCCCGCTCTCGCGGTCGAACGCCACGTCGAGCGTGTCGAACAGGACGTCCTCGACGGCGTCGGCGGCGTCGCCGACGAGCACGTCGACGGCGGCCTCGTCGGCGGTACCCGAACTCGCCGCGAGGATATCCTGCTTCAGCGCGGCGGGGTCCTCCCGTGTCGTGGCGATGCCGCCCTGGGCGCGGTCGGTCGCGGCGTCCGCCGGCCGCTCGGCCTTCGTCGCCACGAGGACCTCGGCGCCCGCCCGTGCGGCGGCGAGCGCGGCGGCACAGCCCGCGATCCCGCTGCCGACGACGAGCACGTCGACCGTCTCGGGGAGGTCGGCCACCATCGTCACAGCTCCAGCATCCGGTCGAGGGCGGTCCCGGCCGCGTCCTGCTCCGACGGGGGCACCGACACGACGTTCTGCTCCCGCCCGGCGACCAGCTCCTCGAGCACCCAGGTCAGGTAGTTCGGGTCGACCTGGCGCATCGCGTTGCAGTCCATGCAGGCGTCGCCACACAGCGGCACCACGTTCACCTCGGGGTGCCACCGGTCGAGGTGGTTCGCGAGGTGGATCTCGGTGCCGATGGCCCACGTCTCGCCGGGGTCGGCGCCGGCCACGGTGTCACGGATGGTCGACGTCGAGCCCACGACGTCGGCGGCCTCGACGACCTCGCGGCGGCACTCGGGGTGGACCACGACCGACGCGTCGGGGTGCTCGGCTCGCACCTGTTCGACGTGGCTCGCGCGGAAGCGCTCGTGGACCTGGCAGTAGCCGTCCCAGCAGATGACGTCCGCGTCGGCCACGTCCCCGGCGTCGGCGGCCCCGGGGTCCCAGGGGTCCCACACCGCGACCTCGTCGGCGATGCCCAGCTCGTGGGCGGTGTTCGTCCCCAGGTACTTATCGGGGAGGAAGAGCACGGCGTCGCCGTGCTCGAACGCGTACTCGAAGGCGTCCGCGGCGTTCGAGGAGGTGCAGACGAGGCCGCCCTGCTCTCCACAGAAGGCCTTGAGGTCGGCGTAGGAGTTCATGTAGGTCACGGGGACGATGTCCCGGTCGCCCGCGGCCGCGGTGATCTCGGCCCACGCGGCGTCGACCTGCAGGGCCTCGGCCATCCCCGCCATCGGACAGGAGGCCTCCATCGACGGCAGGATCACCGTCTGGTCGTCGTCGGTGATGATGTCCGCGGACTCGGCCATGAATGTGACGCCACAGAAGACGACGTACTCCGCGTCGGCGTCGGCCGCCAGCGTGGAGAGCTCGTAGGAGTCGCCGATGTGGTCGGCGTGCTCCACGATCTCGCGGCGCTGGTAGTTGTGCCCGAGGACGATCACGTCGTCCCCGAGGGCCGCCCGCGCGGCCTCGATGCGCTCGGTCCGTTCGGCCTCGCCCAGGTCCCGGTAGTCGGCCGGGAGCCGTTCGAGGTTGTCGTACTTGAAGAGGCTGAGGTCGGCCTCCAGGTCGACGGTCTCCATTGCAGGCATCGGCGATTTCCTCGGTATGCTGTCTTCGGAGGTGACTCGTGAAAAGATTTGTTCTTCAATTGCGCCCTCGAACGGTAGAGGCTCTTCGGACCGGCGGTCATGACGTGTCGGCCGCCCCGCCTCACCCCGGCCCGTGGCCGACCGCGCCGTCGACGACCGTCGCCCACACCCCGACGTCCGCGAGCGCGGCGGGGTCGGCCCACGGCGAGTCCCCGAGGACGACCAGGTCGGCCGGATCGCCCACGGCGAGCGGGGACCGCCCCGGACCGTCGCCGGCGGCCGAGACGCCCGTCGCCGCGCGCAGCGCGTCGGTGACCGAGCGGGCGTCGGCGTCGGCGGTCGCGG
>JBDGTC010000020.1:22495-22718 GCA_042217215.1 Halobacteriaceae archaeon | reverse complement strand
GCTCCCGCCGCCGACGAGCGCCAGCCGGCCTCGGTCGAGGCGCCCCGCGTCCTCGGCCACCTCGCGGCGCGCGGGGTCCAGACGCTCGCGTTCTCCCCCTCCCGGAAGCTCGCGGAGCTGTCCGTCGGGCGCGCCACCAACTTCGTCGGCGAGCACGCCGACCGGTACGACGTCGAGCCGGCCGAGTGCTCCCTCGGGGCGTACCACGCCGGCCTGGGCCGGG
>JBDGTC010000020.1:0-22485 GCA_042217215.1 Halobacteriaceae archaeon | reverse complement strand
ACGGCCTCGAGCACCGGTTCCGGTCGGGTCGCCTCGACGGCCTCGCGTCCACGAGCGCGCTCGAGCTGGGCATCAACGTCGGCGGCGTCGACGCCACCGTGCTGCTTGGCTACCCCGGCCAGCGCCAGTCGTTCTGGCAGCGCATCGGTCGGGCGGGCCGGGACGGCAGCCGCTCGCTCGCGGTCATGGTCGCGGACCGCCGCACGCTCGACCAGTACGTGTGCTCGACCCCCGAGTACCTCCTCGAGAACGACGTCGAGGACGCGGTGGTCGACACCGAAAACGACGCGGTGTTCGCGCGGCACGTGCTCTGTGCCGCCGACGAGCTCCCGCTCGACGCGTCCGACGTCACGACCGAGGCGGGTGGCGGTGCCGACGACACGACGGGCGGCGCCGCGGCTGGCGCCCCCGCCTTCGCCGACCGCGACCGCCTCGCCCGCGCCATCGAGATGTGGCGCCGCGCGGGCCGCGTCGAGGGCGACCTGGCCGCCGGAGCCTCCTACAGCGGTCCGCCGCGGCCCCAGACCGAGGTGAACCTCTACGCCACAACCGACGTGGAGTACGTCGTTCGGACCCCCGGGGACGTCCCGGAGGCCGCCGACCCGGACCTCGAGCCCCTCGCGCGCTCCCGGGTCTACCGCGACTACCACGAGGGCGCGGTGCGGCTCCACGCCGGCCGCCAGTACCGGGTCGTCGACGTCTCGCACGCGCCGCCCCAGCCCACGGTCACCGTCCGGCCCGTGGACGTCGACTACTACACCCGGACCCGCCGGGACGTGACCGTCCTCGACGCGACGAGCGAGGCCAGCCGCGAGGTCGAGGGGTTCACGCTCCACCGCGGCGAGGGACGGGTGCTGGTCCACCACGCGACCTACGACCGCGTCGCCGTCGACGACAACGAGACGCTCGCGCAGGGGCTGGACACCGGGCTCCCGCCGCTCGAGATGGAGACCCAGCTGTGCTGGGTCGAGGTGCCCGACGACGTCGGCGCCCACCTCTTCTCTGCGTACGCGGGCGAGGACCCCGCCGGCCACGCCGAGGGGAGCGGTGGCGGTGTCGACGCAACCGGCGCGGGCACAGGGGCCACCGACGCGGCCGACGCCGCCGACCCCGGTGGCCCGGCTGCCCACCTCGGCTACGCGGGGGCGCTCCACGCCGCCGAGCACGCGATGATCAAGACCGCGCCGCTGGAGTTGCTCGTCGACAAGAACGACCTCGGCGGCCTCTCGACGCTCGTCCTCGACGGGCACCTCGCCACCGAGGCGGCGGGCGGGGAGGCGACGGCCGGGGTGGAGGGTCCCACGTCCGGCGACGACGCCCCGCAGACCGTCGCCGCGGCCCGCGCGGCGGTCGACGAGCGCCGCCCGGCCGGCGGCGACGCCTCTGCCGACGGCACCGGTGCTCCCACGAGCGGCTGGTTCGTCTACGACGGCGTCGAGGGCGGTCTCGGCTTCTCGCGGGCGATGTACGAGCAGTTCGAGGCGGTCGCCGCGCGGGCCCGCGCGTCGCTCGCCGAGTGTGACTGCGGCCGCCCCGACGGCTGCCCGGCGTGCACGATGGACGCGAACTGCGGGAACGACAACGCGCCGCTGCACCGCCCGGCGGCGGTCGCGGTGTTCGACCACCTCCTCGGGAACGCGACTGTCGGACCGTCGTCCGGCGAGGCCGGTCCGGCCGCGCGCCCGACGGTCTTCTTCTCCTGACTGGCCAACGCCTTTCCGTGGCGGTCTCGAACACGACGGCCGTGAACACCTCCCAGCGGTACGCTCGCGTCGCGCGACCGGCCGTCGTGGCGCTGGCGGTCCTCGGTGCGTGGGTCGCGGTCTCGCCGTTTCTCCTCCCGGGCGGCGAGGACGTGCTCACGCACGTCGGCCTCGGCGGCATCACCACCGCACTGGCGGCGTGGTACGCGCTCCGCCTGTTCCGCGACCCGGACACGAAGCTCGCCAGCCTGTGGCTCGTCCTCGTCCTCGGCGCGCTCCTCGTCGCGGGCGCGCTCCTGACCCACACACCGGGGACGGCGTTCTTCTGGAGCACCGCCGTCGCCGGGGTGTCGCTGGTCGCACTGGCCGCCGGCTGTCTCTACTGGGGCTCGCGGTTCGGCGCCGACGGCGAGCGCCCGACGACCATCTTCGAGGGCTGATCAATGCCGGAGTCCTTCGGCCGGACGGAGGCGGTGTCGATGGCGCTCGGCGGGATGATCGGCGGGGGGATCTACGCCGTCCTCGGGGTTGTGGCACAGGTCGCCGGGCACGCGACGTGGGTGGGGTTCGTCGCGGCCGGCGCCATCGCGCTCTGTGCCGGCTACTCCTACGCGCGCCTCAACGCCGCGGGGTCCGAGCGCGGCGGCGCCGTCTCGTTCGTCGTCGAGTTCGCGGGCCGCCCGTCGCTCGCGGGGATGGTGGGGTGGACGCTCCTCTTCGGCTACGTCGGCTCGATGGCGATGTACGCCGTCGCGTTCGGGGAGTTCGTCGTCGGGTTCGGGACCGTCCCCGCGTCAGCGGCGGGGGTGCCCCTCCGGCCTGTCGTCTCGGTCGCCGCCGTGGCGCTGTTCGTCGCGCTCAACGTCGGCGGCGCGCGGGTCACCGGTGCCGCGGAGAACGCCCTCGTGGCGGGGAAGGTGGCCGTCCTCGTCGCGTTCGGCGCGTGGGGGCTGGCATTCTTGGGGCCGATATCGGGACAGCCGACTCGCCTGGGGCTCGCCGGCCTCGCCCCGGCCACGCCGGTCGTCGCGGCGGGCATCTCGTTCGTGGCCTTCCAGGGGTGGCAGCTCCTCTTCTACGACCAGGACAGCATCGAGGACGCCACGCGGACCGTCCGCGAGGCCGTCTACGTCTCCATCCCGGTGGCGGTGGCCATCTACGTCCTCGTCGCCATCGTGACGACGAACCTCGCGCCACAGGCCATCCGGACCCACCCGCACGTCGCGCTCGGCGACGCCGCGGCCGCGATGCTCGCGCCGGTCGACGCGGGTGAACTCGGGACCACCGTCATCTCGGTCTCCGCGCTGTTCTCGACGGGTAGCGCCATCAACGCGACGCTGTTCTCGAGTGCGCGCTTCGCCGGCGGACTGCTGTCCCGCGACCTCCTCCCCGACCAGTTCGGCGAGGAGGGGTCGGGCGACCCGTCGCGCTTGGTGCTCGTCCTCGGGGGAATCACGGCACTGCTCGCGGCGTGGGGCCGGCTCGCGGCCATCACGTCGTTCGCCTCGCTCGCGTTCATCGGCGTCTTCGGCGGGACCTGTGCGCTGGCATTCCGGGAGCGCGAGCGAGAGGGGATCCACCCGCTCCCGCCGGCGGTCGGCGCGCTCGGCTCGGCGGCGTTCGCCCCCGTCCTGCTGTGGGACCTGTTCCGCCGGGAGCCCGCGACGTTCTGGACCGTCCTGGCGCTCGTCGTCGGGGTGGCGGCCGTCGAACTGTGGTACTTCGAGCGCGACGTGCTCGCCGACCGGCTCTCCCGGTGAGGCCGCACGCCGCGCCGTCGACCGCCGCCCGACCCGCCTAGTCCCCCGGTCTATGGGCGTCGCGGCCCGATCGCACCCATGGCCACGCGCAAGGCGGTCGTCCAGGTGGCCCACGGCGACCTCGCGGTCACGGCCCACGTCGAGACCGAGCGCCTCGAGGCCCACGAGATCGAGTCCGGCCCCGAGGTCGTGCGGTGGGACCGCGAGACCGACCAGCCGGTCGTCCGGCAGCGCTACGTCAAGGAGACCCACGAGGAGATCGAGGGCGAACCGGCGCTCCCCTCGGGCACCGTGGGCTACCGGTACGTCAACGAGGACGGCGAGACGGTACCGGGCGAGCGAGTCGTCCACGTCCAGCGCACGCCCGAGGGCGAGGTCGAGCGCGTCGAGAAGCGTCCGACGACGGTCCTCAAGGGCGAACCCCTGCCCGTCGAGAAGTGGGTCGACCTCGACGACGTCTCCCGGTTCCTCGTCGAGTCGACCTACGAGGTGTGGGGGCAGGAGGCCGCCGACGAGGCCGCGCTGCAGGAGCTCGCGGAGTGGGTCGAGGAGCATCGCGAGACGCCGATGTTCGTCTGGCTCCTCCAGCCCGACTTCTTCAAGACGTGGGGGGTCCTCGTCCCGACGTTCACCGCGGATCGCGAGTCGTTCAGCCAGCTCGTGAAGACGACCCGGAAGACCGTCGAGCCCGACCACGAGATGCCCGTGCTCTCACAGTCCGAGGTAGAGGACCTGATCGAGGCCGCGGAGGCGGGGTACGTCGAGCAGGAGGTTCCCGGGGTGAGGGCGACGCCGTGACGCCCGAACTCGGCGAGGCGGAGCGCGCGGAGCTCGCCCGCCTGCGCGAGGAGATCGGGTCCGTGGACCTCCCGCCCCGGGAGCCGATCGGCGGTGGCTTCGAGGCCGTCGACCCCATGCTCGCGGAGACCCTCGAGGGGGACCTCGACGCGCTCGACGAGTCGGCGTGGATCGCGGAGCGGAAGTACGACGGCACGCGCCTCGTCTGTGAGGCGTTCGGCGGGGAGGTGCGGGCGTACACGCGCCGGGGCGTCGACCGCGCCGACGACGTCCCCGCGGTGCGCGACGCCGTCGCCGACCTCGCCGCCGACCGCGAGACGGGGCTCGTCCTCGATGGCGAACTCGCGTACCTCGACGAGTCCGGCGCCGTCCGGTTCGCGCCCGTCCACACCGACCCGGAGACGCTCGCGGCCGACGGCCTCGCCCCGCGACTGTTCTGCTTCGACCTGCTGTACGACGGCGAGGACCTGACCGACCGGCCTCTGCTCGAGCGCCGCGAGCGCCTCGGGGACGCACTCGACCCCCTGCTCGCGTCGTCCGGGGCGCCAGACGCGGCCGGGACGGCGTCCGGCGCCGACGCGCACCCCGGGCGCGTCGGCGCGGCCGAACCCCCGGGACCGCCCGGCGACGAGGGTGCGGGACCGGTCGTCCTCGCGCCGTACCGGACGGCCGGGTTCGCGGCGTTCTACGACGCCGTCACCGAGGCGGGCGAGGAGGGGATCATGGTGAAGCGTCGGGACGGGCGCTACTACCCCGGCGTGCGCTCCGAGCAGTGGCGCACGGTCAAGCGGTTCACCGACCGGGACGCCGTCGTGGTGGGCTACACCGAGGGCGAGGGAAACCGGGCCGACACGTTCGGCTCGCTCGTGCTCACCGACGGAGCGCGCTGCATCGGCCGGGTCGGGACGGGCTTCACCGAGGCGGAACTGTCCACCATCGCCGGCGCGATGGAGCCGGTCGAGGAGTATCCGGTGCCCGAGTCGGCCGCACGCCGGCCGTACCAGCCCGTCGAGCCCTTCGTCGTCCGCGTGCGGTACCAGACGGTCACGCCGGACGGGCGGCTCCGGGCGCCGGTGTTCGTGCGGCGGCGTCCGGAGAAGCCACCCGACGAGGTCGAGCCCATCGAACGCTGAGCCCCGCTCGGGCCGGCCCGGCGACCCCTCGAGCGACCCGAGTCGTGTCGCGGCTCTTTTCCCGGATGGACCCGTCCACCCCACTACCGAATGTCTCTCGACCGGTCTGCGGACGACGTCGCCTGGTGTTACGACGCCGTCCAGCGGGTCTCCCGGACCTTCGCCCTGACGGTCTCGCAGCTCTCCGAGCCCATGTCCCGGGACATCTGCGTCGGTTACCTCCTCTGTCGAGTGGCCGACACCGTCGAGGACGCGACCCACGTCCCGCCGGCTGACCAGCGCCGCGTCCTCGAGACCTACGGGCGCGTCCTCGACCCCGCCGACCCGACCAAGCCCGACGCGTTCGCCGACGCCGTCGCGCCCTGGGTGCCGGAGGACCACGGCGCCGACTGGGCCGTCGTGGCCGACGCGCCACGCGTGCTGCGGGTCTTCGAGGCGATGGAGCCGGCCCCGCGGCGACGCATCCGTGGCCCGGTCCGCGAACTGGTCGACGGGATGGCGACGTTCGTCGACCGGTACGCCGAGGACGGCGGCCTGCGGCTCCAGACCGTCGAGGAACTGGAAGAGTACTGCTGGTACGTCGCCGGCACGGTCGGGGTCCTCGTGAGCGACCTCCTCGCGGTCGACGGTGCGGGCGACGGCGAACGGCTCCGGGAGCACGCCCGTCCCTTCTCCTTGCTGCTCCAGCTCGTCAACGTGACCCGGGACGTCCGCCGGGACTACGCCGCGGAGAACAACGTCTACGTCCCCCGGGAGTACCTCGAGACCGCCGGGCTCGACGCCGAGGACATCGCCGACCCGTCGAACGGCGAGGCGTTCGCGCCGGTCGTGGAGCGCCTCGTCGACCGCGCGACGGGCTACCTCGACGGCGCGCAGGCGTGGCTCGAGGTGATGCCCCGCGTCCGGGGGAACACGCTCTCCGCGTGGGCGATCCCGTTCCTGCTCGCGGTGGGCACGCTGCGGGAGCTCGACGCCCGGCCGGGGGAGGTCGTCGGCGGCGAGCCGGTCAAGGTGTCCCGGGCGGAGGTCCGGGCCGTCGTCCAGCGGTTCGAGGGGGACGCCGAGCCCGACGTGGCCGCGCTCCGCGAGACCATCCGCCGGCGGCCGCTCCACCTCGCCACGGGCGACGTCAGGGGCGATTAGCCACCACGCCTATCCGTCCGAGACCCCTCTTCTCTCGCATGCACGACCTGACCGGCTTCCAACGCGACCTGCTGTACGTCATCGCCGGGCTGGAGGAGCCCCACGGGCTCGCCCTCAAAGCGGAGCTCGAGACCTACTACGAGGACGAGATCCACCACGGCCGCCTGTACCCCAACCTCGACGCCCTCGTCGACAAGGGACTGGTCAGGAAGGGCGAGAAGGACCAGCGCACCAACGTGTACAGCCTCACCGAACGCGGCCGCCGCGACCTCGAGGCTCGCCGGGAGTGGGAGAACCAGTACGTCGAGGACGCCATCACTGCCTGACACCAGCACGACCTGGCATCCACCGCGGCCCGACCACACGCGGCCCGGGCCGACCTCTCGCGGCCGGGCCCGACCTCACGCGCCCCGGGCCGACCCTGGCCCGACCTCGCGTGGTCACGGCGCCCCGTGACCGACCGCTCCTTCTCGACACCGGGACCTGACAGCTCACCGCCCGCCCGCGTCGGGTGGCTGCCAGGCGAGCACGCTCAGGAGCGACCGAAGCGCGCCGACCCGCTCGGGCAGCGGCGCGGGCGGGCGCTCTGCGAGTGCCGCGAACCGCTCGGCGTGGGGGCGGGGCACGACGAGCGGGAGCGCGGGGGCCGTCGGCCCCGGCCCGGTGTGTGGCGTCACCACGTCGTCACCGCGTTCCGTGCGGCCGGCGACGTCGGTGGCCCAGTCGCGCAACGCCGCGGCCGCGCGCCGGACGAACACCACGGTGCCGAGCGGTCCGTCGCCCGGCGACGGTGCGACCCTGACCGCGGCCTCCGCCGTCCGCTCGCGACCCGCGTCGTCGAGCCACTCCACCGACAGCGCGACGGTCTCGCCCGGCTCCGCGTCGCCGAACTCGACGAGCGCGGCGGGCGCCGGTGCGCCGGGTCGGGTCGGGGCGACCGTCCGGGCGGCGAGGAGCGTGGCCTCGGCTCCGATCTCGGATGCGCCGTGGACCGCCGCGACCGCGGGGCAGTCAGCGCGCCCCACGCGGAGGTCGTGGACCCGTGCCGTCCGGCAGACCACCAGGAGGTGTGCCGACCGCTCGCCCGTGACGGGGTGCTCGCAGACAGCGGCGGCGAGGCGGTCGTCCCACGAGGCGGCCGGACCGTCACACGGCGTCCGGAGGGGGCAGTCCGCGACGAGCGCGTCGGGGTCGACCGCGCCGGGCCGCGGTGTGTGCCCGCCGAGGACCGTCTCTCGCAGCGCTGCCACGGGGGACGGCTCGGGGAGGGGGACCGCCGAGCGGCGCCCGTCTCCCGCTCGGCCCCCCGCCCGACCGCCCGGTGGCTCTCGCGTCCGCCGGTCCACCCCGTCCCGCGTCCGCCCGTCGTTTCCGTCCCGCGTCCGTGGGCCCGGCGCGTCACGCGACGCGTCCGCGCCGGGGCCGTCTCCGGCGGCGGGCCAGGCACACCGCTCGCAGACCGCTGGCGTCTGGTCCGGCCGATCGTCGCTCGCGTCGCGCGCGGGACGGACCGCCGTTCGAGCGTCGGCGACAGCCACGATCGGCCGGCCCCCGAGTGCGGCCACGCTGTCCGCGACGGCCGCCGGGACCGGCGAGAGCCGGGGTGTGGGGAGCACCGTGCCACAGCACGGGCAGGGTGCCGAAGCGCCGCGCTCGTCGGCCGCTCCGCTCCGACCGTCGCCGCCGGTCGCACCGACAGCTCCGCCTTCGCCGGCGTCGGCCGCCGGTCCGGGGACCAGACGGAGACCGGTCAGGCGGTGCCGGCGCCCGGTCCCCAGGTCGCGGACCGGGTCGGCGCCCGGACCGAGGACCACCGGGAGGTCGGTCCCGGCTGGCGTCTCGACCAGGAGTCGGTGGCGGCCGGCGACCGGGCGTCTGCTGATCGCAGTCGCCGTGAGCGCGAGGCGCGTGTCGTCGAGTTCGTCTGCGTCGTCGTCGTGCATCTGTAGGGTGCGGGCCGTCGTGTCCCGGACGGCCAGCGGGTGGTCCGTGGTGCCCGTCGCGGCGGCAACACAAGAGACACCACAGTGTTTGTTCTATTGCTCTCTGATCCACTGTACCGTGCACAATGCAATAAATCCACCGACGAACGACAATATGGGGCACATTGTGTCGTATTAGCCCACACCGAGAGGGAGGTAATACGAGGGATAGGGTTCCTCTGTGGTCTATCCGGACACCGGTGTGGGCCCGAGGGGTCGACCTGGTCCGACGACCCCCGCTGACCGGTCCGACGACCCCCGCTGACCGGTCCGACGACCCCCGCTGACCGGTCCGACGGCCCCTGCGGACCGGTCCATCGGCGACAGCGGAGCGGTCCGATGTCGGCTCCGTGCAACCGAGACGGCACTGGACTGATGGATACCGGGCCGAAACAGTCATTGGGGCGCCCGTCCTCGCTCCGACGATGGCAGCCGACGCAGGGGACGCACTGCTGCGAGCGGTCCACGACCACAACCCGTGGTGGACGGAGGGGGTGGACGCCTTCGACCTGCCCGTCCGCCGGAAGTCCGACTACTACCACCTCGCCCGCCCCGACGAGCCCGGGTCGCAGTTCGAGGACCAGCCCCTCCTCGGCCTCGTCGGCCGGCGCGGCGTGGGCAAGACCACGCTCCTCCACCAGTTCGTCCACGACAGCATCGCGGAGGACGGCCTGGCGCCGGAGCGGTTCTGCTACCTCCCCTTCGACGCCGACCCGCTCTACCAGCTCCGCTCGGACGACCAGCTCCGGCGCACCGTCCGCTACTACGAGAGTCGCATCGTCGGGCGGCTCGACGAGGAGGCCCCGCAGTTCCTCCTCCTCGACGACGTCCACCGGATCGAGCACCCGGACAAGTCGCGCATCGACGGGTGGGGCACCCCCGTCGCCGACCTCCTCGACCCCGGAGCGCGCTACGTCGCGGTCACCGCGAGCGCGGCGGTGCAGGCGCGCCGCGAACTCGAGCGGGCCGGCGTCGACGAGGACCGCTACGACGTCCAGCCCATCCTGCCCGAGAAGTTCCGGGACCACCTGTTCTCGCGGTTCGACGACCTCGAGGCCGACGACGACCGGCGGGTCAGCCCGTCGCCGTTCCGCACGGGCGAGGGGAGTCTCCCCCACGCGGTGACCTCGGGCGACCTCGAGCCGCTCGTCGAGACGTTCCGGACGGCACACCGCAAGGTCGCGGGCTACGAGCGGCGCATCCAGTCACAGGTCGTGGAGTTTCTCGCGATGGGCGGGACCATCAGCTACGCCCACAGCGGCGACGACGTCCGCTCCGCCGGCGACCTTCCGGCCGGTGCATACGACAGTCTCCGGGAGGACGTCCGGGACGCGCTCTACCAAGACGTCCCGGGCTTCGAGTCCATCAAGACCATCGCGGACCTCGAGCGGCTCTGCGCGCTGGCGGCGCGGAGCCGCGCCCGCACGCCCGTCCCCTTCCGCGAGCTGGCGGACCTGTTCGACGTCGACCGCCGGACCATCGCCGACAGCTACCTCTCCGCGCTCTCGCGGATGTACGTCCTCGACGGCGTCACCGAGTACGACAACCGCCGGCCGCGCGCGGTCCGGCTCTACCTCCGCGACACGGGACTCGCGACGGCGCTCGCGTGGGGGTCCGCGGCGGCCGTGCGCAACGACTTCGACCACGAGGCCGAACTCGCGCGCGTCTCCGGCTTCGACCACACGATGCGCCTGGAGTACGGCGTGCGCTCCGCCCACAGCGGCGCGGACGCGCCCCCGGACGTGCGGTACTGGCGGGGCGACGACGGCGAGGTGGACTACGTCTTCGACGTCGCGGAGACCCCCGTCCCGGTCGGCCTCGCGTACCGGCCCGGCGACCGGGCGGACTCGCTCGCGGCGGTCCGGGAGTTCCAGGCGACCTACGACGCGCCGCTGGGCCTCCTGCTGACGGGCGACACCGTCCCGGACGAGGACCCCGTCACGCTCGCCGAGGGCGTCGTCGAGGTGCCGTTCTGGCTGTACCTCCTCATCTGCTGAGCGGCGGTCGCCGCCGGCCGACCCGCCCGCCGGTCACTCCCCCGCCGCAGCGGCCACGTCCGCGAGGCTGTCACAGCGCTCGCCGTTCACCGTCACGTCCGTGACCGCCACGTCGGCGTCCTCGACCGTCCCCATCGCGTCGACGTCGGGGAACCGAGAGTCCCTGACCGCCACGGGGCCGATGCGGGAGTGCTCGAACCCGCGGAGTGCGAAGAGGCCCCCCGCGTCCTCGACCACCACGTCCGTCAGCGTGACGTCCGCGACCCGGGGCGTGAACTCGCCGTCCGTGCCGACGCCGCGGTGGAAGTTGCAGCGCAGCACCTCCCCCGAGAGCGCGCTGAGGTGGAGGCCCCGGACGTGCAGCCCCTCCAGGAAGCCACCGCGGGCGGCGTTGGTCTTGATGTAGACGCCGTAGGAGAGCGACCGCGCGCCGCCGGTGCAGTCCTCGACGAAGACGTTGCGCACCCCGCCGCTCATCTCCGAGCCCACCGTCACCGCGCCGTAGAGGTTCCGGAACTCACACCCCCGCACGACGACGTTCTCGCAGGGGACGTCGACCCGCCGGCCGTCGGCCTCGCGGCCGGACTTGATGGCCACGCAGTCGTCGCCGGCGTCGAAGTAGCAGTCCTCGATCAGCACGTCCGTACACGACTCGGGGTTGCAGCCGTCGTTGTTCGGGCCGCGCGTGTCGACGGTGACGTCCCGGACCGTCACGTTCTCACAGCGCACCGGGTGACAGAGCCACATCGGCGACCGCGCTAGCGAGACGCCCTCGACGAGGACGTTCGCGCACTCGTAGAACTGCACGAGGTTCGGGCGGAGGTAGTGACCCGCGCCGAACACCCGCTCGTCGACTGGCACGCCGCTCGTCGCCATCCCCTCGAGGGCGCGCACGTCGCGGCCCTGGTTGCCCCACTCTTCCCCCGCGCCGTACTTCTCGAGGCCACACCACGGCCACCACGCCTCGTCGCTCGCGCGGCCGTCGACAGTCCCCGCGCCCGTCACCGCGACGTCGGTCGCGTCGCGGGTGTAGATCATCGGCGAGTAGTTGTACAGCTCCGTCCCCTCCCACCGGGTCTTCACCACCGGGAGGTACGCATCGGGGTCGGTGCGGAACGCGAGCGTCGCGCCCTCGGCGAGGTGCAACTCGACGCCGTCGTCGAGGTGGATGGGGCCGGTGCGGTACTCGCCCGCGGGGACGTGGACGCGGCCACCCCCGGCCGCGGTGCAGGCCGCGACGGCGTCGGCGAACGCCGCGGTGCAGTCCGTCTCGCCGTCCCCGGCCGCGCCGTGTTCCGTGACGTCGAACTCGCGGTCCGGGAACGTCGGCGGGTCGACGCGGTCGACGATGGCCTCGGCCGTCTCCCAGGGGTCGCTGTTCCGCTCGTCGGTCCTCGGTGAGTCAGACATGTGGGGTCCCTCGCGCGCCGACTCTCGACGGCGCTCGCGTTGCCCGAAGCCCCCGGGTGAGCGCATTAAGTGTTCGGGGCGGAAGACTGGCGCTGTTCAGATAATACTGAAGGTAATACTGCACCTCCGAAAGCCCCCGCCGTCTCGACTCGAGCGGCTCGTTGCGCGCTTCGCTCACTTCGTTCGCTGTAGTGCTTACGTCGCCGGTCTTCGTCGAGACGGCGGCCCCTTTCGAAGCCCCGCCCGCGCGGAAATCGAATCGGGCGATACAGCCCCATTGCTAGGTGGTCCGAATCGTCAGACCTGCGTCAGCCGTAACTGAATAGTGCCGGAAGACTCACCGAAGAACTTGTTAGGGGCGAGGGAGGATTCGACCCAATGCACCGACGCCAGTACCTCGGCTCGGCAGCCGCCCTCTCCACGGCGCTCGCCGGCTGTCTCGGCGAGGTCCTGGAGAGCACGTCGGGCCCGCGAACGGTCGCCAGCCCGGAGACGACGGAGCCGGTCTCCCTCGACCAGACGCCCGGTGCCTCCTGGGGACAGCGCGGACGCGACGCGCGCAACTCGAGATAATTCGGCACGACCGGGCCGCGAGACGGAAGCGGTGTTCAGTGGACGATGCAGGGCGACCAGTACCCCCACGCGCCGGTCGTCGGCGACGGCACGGTGTACCTCCCCACGCTGTCGGGGCTCTCGGCGCGCGACCCGGCCGACGGCACGCAGCTGTGGACCACGCCCGCCCGCCACGAGTGCAAGGGGCCGGTGGCGGTCGGGGAGTCGACCGTGGTCTACCTCGCCAAGGACACGGTGGCCCGGAGCGCCGTGCTCGTCGCCGCCGACCGCGCGGACGGCGCGGTGGTGTGGACGCGATCCGAGGACGTCACGGCGAACGTGGCCTCCGGCGGACTCTCCCTCGCCGGCGACGACCGCTTCCTCGCCGGCCGCGGGGGTGTCCTCGCCCTCACGGCGGGTGGCGAGCGGGCCTGGCACCGACGGCTCGTCGACCCCGACCCCTCGCGGGCCGTGGACCTCGTGCGGCCGGCGGTCTCCGACGACCGGGTGTTCACGTTCGAACGGCGCGGGTCGGGGCCCGTCTACGCCCTCGATCGGGCGACCGGCGAGACGGAGTGGTCAGCGGGGCTCGACCTGCCGGCGGACTGGTCGCTCGCGTTCGCGCCGGTGGTGGGCGAGGAGTTCGTGTTCGTCGTCGCGGAGGGCGGTGGCCAGCGCGCCCTCGACGGCGACGCCGGTACGCCGGCGCCGCCACCCAAGCCGATGCTGTTCGCCGTCGACCGCGAGGAGGGGACCGTCGAGCGGCAGTGGACGCTCCCGGGGCAGGTTCGGGGCCCGCCCGCCGTCGCGGACGGCGTCCTGTTCGCGGGGACGTTCGCCTTCGCGCCCGACGGCCCCGCCGGCGTCCACGCGGTCGACGTCGCCTCGTGGTCGCACCGCTGGTCGGCCACCGCGAGCGGCTCGCTGACGGTCGGCCCACCGGCGGTGACGCCCGACGCGGTGTACGCCGCACAGGGCCAGGCGGTCGTCCGGCTCGACGTCGCCGACGGTTCGACCCGGTGGTCGGAGGTGTTCGACAGCGCCGTCGGGGCACCCGTCGTCGCCGACGGAACGTTGCTCACGCACCAGCCGAGCGAGGGCGGCTCGACCATCCTCGCCGTTCGGTAGCGGCACGCTCCGGTCCGCCGCGACCTCCCGCTACCGCCGCCCGACCACGTACCCCGTCGGCGCCTCACCACGTATCCCGTCGGCGCCCCACCACGTACCCCGCTCCCGCCCGCGGTCCCAGCATGGACGAGGAACCGCGGCCCTTCCGCTACGACGGCGAGGTCCAGCCCGGGGAAAAGCGCCACCTCCGCTACGAGGTGGGCGAGACCTACCTCGGCGACCCCGTGGAGGTCCCCATCACGGTCATCAACGGCGTGGAGCCCGGCCCGGGGGTCTTCCTCACGGCGGCCCTCCACGGCGACGAGCTCAACGGCGTGAAGGTCTGCCAGGAGGTCGCGGCCGCGTACGACCCCGCCGACCTCCACGGCACGCTCGTGATCGGGCACGTCGCGAACGTCCCGGGCTACCTCGCCCAGCAGCGGGACATCCCCATCTACGACCAGGACATGAACCGCTCGTTCCCGGGCAAGGAGCGCTCGAACACCGCCGAGCGGATGGCCCACCAGCTGTACAGCCGCTTCCTCTCGACGTGTGACCTCGGCCTCGACTTCCACACCTCGACGCGGAACCGCACCACGATGTTCCACGTCCGCGCCGACGTCACCGATCCGGCGGTCGAGCGCGTGGCGACGGCGTTCGGCGCGAACGTCGTGCTCTCGGGTGCGGGCGAGCCCACTTCGCTCCGCGGCGTCGCCACGGCGGACGGGATCCCGACGGTCACCGTCGAGATGGGGAAGGCCCACCGCTTCCAGCGCCCGCTCATCGACCGCGCGGTGGCCGGCGTCGAGAGCGTGCTCGCGAGCGAGGGCGTCCTCCCCGACGCCGCGGTCGCGGAGCCGGGGTGGCAGACGGTCCTCGGCGGCGACCAGGAGAAGCGCTGGCTCCGGGCGGACACCGGCGGGCTCGTCGAGATGGAGTGGGGCCCGACGCCGCTGGTCCACGAGGGCGAGACCATCTGCACCGTCTCCGATCACTTCGGCAGCGAGGAGCACGTCGTGACGGCGCCGTTCACCGGCGTGCTGGTCGGCGTGCTCGAGAACCCCGTCGCGCTCCCGGGCCACCCGCTGTGTCACCTCGCGCGGATCGACGCCGAGACCCACGCCGAGATCGAACGGGAGATCGACCGCGGCGAGTTCGACGGCTACCGCAGCCTGGGCCTCCGGTGGGTGGGTGGCGCCGACGCCGCGGACTGACGGGCCGGCGGCACACCGCGAGCACCGCTGCCAGCACTGGCACCGCTGCCATCACGGGCACCGCTGCCATCACTTGCACCGCGGCACCGCCCCGCCGCCGAAGTCCTTACCCGCCGACGGGCCGAACACCGGGCCATGCCCGAGCGCGCCGACGCCGCCGACGCCGGCCCGGCCATCACGCTGTACCGCCTCCAGGCGTGCCCCTTCTGCGAGCGCGTCGTGCGCGCGCTGCAGTCCCTGAACCTGCCCTACCGCTCGCGGTTCGTCGAGCCGCTGCACTCCGAGCGCGACGCCGTGAAGCGGGTGGCCGGCACGCGGACGGTGCCCGTCATCGTCGACGAGCGGACGGGCGTGACGATGGCCGAGAGCGCGAACGTCGTCGGCTACCTCGAGCGCACGTACGGCGAGGGCGGGCCCCTCTCGGACGCGACCGGGACCCGGGCCGACGCCGGGCGCGAGGCCGCCCCGTCCGGCGGCGGAGGTGGGTGATGGAGCTCCCCTTCGACGTCGTCGACCTGGAGCCCGCCGACCACCCCGAGCCCGGCGACACCGCGCCGGGGTTCACCCGCCCGCTCGTCACCGCGGAGTACTGGGCGGACCGCTCGCTCGCGTCGCTCGCGGCCGAGGGGCCGCTCCTGCTGGTCTTCCACCCGATGGACGGCGCGTTCCCGACCACCTACGTCTGGAACGAGGTCGCCGACCGGGGGTGGGCCGACCGTGACGACCTCGCGGTGGTCGGGCTCTCCACCTCGACGCCGTACGAGCACCGCCGGCTGATCGACGACACCGGCGACGACCCGCCGGCGCGGCTGTTCAGCGACCCGCAGAACCACGTCGCCGAGCGCTACGGCGTCGCCCACGACCTCGACGGGATGACCGGCGTGGCCGAGCCCCGGCCGGCGGTCTTCCTGGTCGACGACGACCGGACCGTCACGTACGCGTGGGTCGCCACGGAGTGGCCCGAGTTCCCGCCGTACGACGCGATCGAGGACGCGCTCCCGGGGTAGGAGTCGCCCGCCCCGCCGGTGAGCGCATCGCGGCCCGTCACCCGTCCTCGACGAATCCACCGTAGTCGAGCTGTGCGAGGTACACCTGGCCGTCGTACCGCACGATCCACGTCCCGCTGCTCTCGGTCTCGACGACCGCGCGGTGGGCGCGGAAGCGCTCGAGCACGGACTCGAACGCCGCGTCGTCGGGCGAGTCGGCGTAGTAGCTCCCCGACGTCGCGGCCTCCTCGAGGACCGACCGCTCGGCGTCGGTGAGGTTCGACAGCGTGAACAGGTACCGCTCGCGGAGGTGGGCGGCGTACGCCGACGCGTTGGGCGCGACCCGGTCGGCGGTGTACCGGTAGGTCTTCGCGGTGACCTGCCGGGTGCCCCGGGTCTCGATGGGGTAACGCGTCCCCCCGTAGACCACGGCGTCCACGGTCTGGGTCGGGGCGAGCACCGACCGATTCAGCTCGGCGTCGGTGTACACCGCCCCGACCCCGAAGTCGACGCCTCGGGTGCGGGGTGGCTCGGGCGGCGGCGGGAACAGTCCGGCGAGCGCCTCGCGGTCGGGCGCCGGGAGGTCCTCGTAGGCGATGGCGTCCCCGCCACCGGTGGTGCCGTCGGCTCCCGTGGTCCTGGAGGCGTTGTAGTCAACGCCGACGTCAACCATCGTCGCCGGCCGACGGTCGACGACCGTCCACGTCAGGTCGAAGTACGCGCCGGCGTGCTCTATCGGCAGCCCCTCCGTCACCGGCGGGTCGGTCCCGTTCACGGTGGTCGAACCGTTCGCCACCGCCGCGGCGACGACGGCCGACGGCGCACGGTCCGCGTCGGTGGGGGGGCCGTCGCCGGCCCCGAACGAGCGGCTCGCCCCCGCGGCGAGCGTCGCGTCGTCGCCCTCGCGGAGGTCGATCGAGCCGGCCGCGCTGCAGCCGGCGAGGAGGGCGAGCCCCACGAGGGCACACAGGCCGAGGGCTCGCCGGCGGTCCATGGCGGACGTGTTTGGGCGCACGGTGCGAGTATCTTGTGGAGGCCCAGACAGTCGTTTGTGCCACCGGGAGGATTTAGGACGCCGGGGCTCCTACGCCGCGTCATGAGGCTCGAGCGTCGCACGGTCGCCGGCGGAGTCCTCGTCCTCGCCGCCGTCGCCGCGTCGGTCCTCGTCGCGCCCTCGCTCCCGGACCAGCTCACGACGCACTGGAACGCCGCGGGGCAGCCCGACGGCACGACCGGGCGGACCGCCGTGCTGGTCGGCGGCCCGGCACTCGTCCTGCTGGTCGTGGGCAGCTTCGAGCTCGTCCCCCGCGTCGACCCCCTCGCTGAGAACTTCGCCGACTTCCAGGCGGCCTACGACGCCGTGGCCGTGCTCACCGCGGCGTTCGCGGCGTACGCCTACGGGTTCGTGCTGGCGTGGAACCTGGGGTACGAGGTAGCCGTCGCGCGGGCGCTCGTCCCGGCCGTCGCGGTGCTGTACGTCGCCGTCGGCTTCCTCATGGACCGCGCGGAGCGCAACTGGTTCGTCGGCGTCCGCACGCCGTGGACGCTCTCCTCGCCGGCGGTGTGGCGCGAGACCCACGACCTCGCCGCCACGCTGTTCAAACTCGCCGGCGCCGTCGCGCTCGGCGGGCTCCTCGCACCGGAGCTTCTCGTCTACTTCCTCGCCGGTCCGGTCGCGGTGGCCGCGCTTGTGGCGACGGTGTACTCCTACGTGGCGTACCGGCGGCTCGGCGACGGCGACCCGGCCGACGCGACGCCGTAGCGGTCGCCCGCGGGCGTGCGACCGCCTCGCCGGTCACCGGCCTACCGCCGGCTCCGGCCCCGCGACCCGGTCCGTGGCGCCTCGGCGCCGTCCCGCTGGCTGGTCTCGCGGGCCGCGAGACCGAGCAAACCGAACAGGACGGCGGTTAGCCCGAGTCCGCCGCCGATGGCGAGGCCGTCCCGGACCCCGCCACCCCCGCCGGACTGCCCCGCGCTCACGTCGCCCACCGCCACGGCGCCCTTCATGCCCATCGGCGCGTGGGGCGTGCACTTGTACCGCGTGACGCCCGGCGAGTCGAAGGTGTGCTCGAAGGTGTAGCCTTCCTTTCGCTTCAGCTCGCTCGCGAAGCTGTCGTCCGTCGCGGCGACGTCGTGACCCCCGTTCCCGGACCACTCCCAGGTCACCGTCGTGCCCGGGTCGACGTGGACCGCCGGCGGGTCGAAGGCGTACGGGCCGCCGTTGCCCTGCGCGCCGACGGTGACGGTGACGCTGTCCTGGCCCCGCCGGTCCACCGTCCCCTCGAAGTTGGAGACGTTCTCGAACCAGCCGCCGTAGTCGATCTCGTCGTTCTGGGCCGCGGCGGTGGCGGACGCGCCGGCGCCGAGCGTGGTGGCGGTCGCGCCAGCACCGAGCGCGTGGGCCAGCACCTGTCGACGCGAGTGGGTCGAGTCGCTCATGACAATCGGCGGTAGCCGGGCGACGGATAAAGGCCGGTCGGGGGGTCCCGTCCCCCGAGAACGCAGGCGAACCTGTTCGGCTGCTACGGGTCGAACGTGTCCGTGCGGATGCCCTCCCGCACCGGCTCGTGGGCCGCGTCGCCCGGTGGCGGTGCGGTGACGAGCAGCGCCTCGAGGCGGCCGTCGGCGGCGGCGCGCACGCCGCGGTCGGTGCCGGCCGGGACCACGACCACGTCGCCCGGTTCCACCTCGTGCTCGGTGTCGCCGTCGCGGACGACACCCGTGCCCGACTGCACCGCGACGGTCACGTCGCTGTTCGGCGCGTGGACGGGGATGAACTGCCCCGGCTCGAAGTACGCACAGACCGTCTTCGAGCGCTCGCTCTCTTGCACCACCTGCGCGCCGAACCGCGCGTCGTCATACGCCCGCTCGGCGTCCATGTCGGTGTGGACCACGGCAGTGCGTACCCCCGAGCGGGGCGTAGCGGTGTCCCCAGACATGTTCGCGCCGCCGGGCCGAGGCGGGCGCCCTATGGGCCCCCGCCGTGGTCTCCCGGGCCGCCGTCCGGACCGCCGCCCGACGCCACCCGGCGTGGGCGAACGGGTTCGGCCACGCACACACCCCGACACGGCGCATAACGACTCCCATGAGCGCCCCAGACCACGGCGAGGTGGAGCCGGTGACCGACCGCGTGCACGAGAACTCCTGGTCCGCGAACCTCGAGCAGCCGGTCCACGCCGACGACCTCGACCTCGTCGTCGCGCAGGCCGTCGACGCCGTGGAGCACACCGCGTCCGGGAACCACGTCAACCTCGTCACGCACGGCGACCTCGGCCACCCCGAGACGTACCTCTTCGACGCGCTCGCGGAGCGCGTGGACGAGGACGTCGAGTGGGAGTACGTCGAGCAGTGTGGCTGTGGCGGGCACGTCGTCCGGGTGCACGTGGCGTAGGGCGCGGGCGCCTGCACCGGTCGACTCAGTCGTCCCCGGTCGGCGCGAACACCACGAGCGCGCGGCTGTCCTCGAGCGCCCGGGGCGAGATCTCGCGCTCGCCGGAGAACCGCGTGACCTGCCCCGCGTCGACGACCGTGTGCTCGCCGTCGAGCGTGAGCTCGAGCTGTCCGTCGAGGACGTGGAGCACGACGTCGGTCCCCGGGTGGGTGTGTGGCGGGACGGACTCGTCCGCCTCGAGGGCGAGCCGGACGACCCGCGGCCCGGTCCCGGGCTCGAAGACCTCGGCGTGGGGCGTGTCGGTCAGGGCGGCGAGCGTGGTGACCTCGTGCTGGCGCGGGCGTGCGTCGCTCATGCGGAACTCTCCGCTCCCCCGCGTCCTGTGCGTGGCGGCGAACCCGTTCGGTTCCCCGCCCGCGCACTTGAAGCCCCGAACGATTTCGGGAGAATCACTTCCCCCGCGAGGCGTCGAGGGCCCGCCATGGAGCCACCGGACCGGTCGCGCGTCGGCGACCACCCCCGCGACGACACCGAGACGGAGTGGGAGGTCTTCGTCCGCGAGGACACCGCCGACCCGATGCGCCACGTCGGGAGCGTCACCGCGCCGTCGGCCGACGTGGCCCACGAGCGGGCGACGCGGCTGTTCGGGTGGTACGCGGACGACGTCTGGCTCGTCGCCGCCGGGGACGTCGCGCGCTTCTCGACCCACGACCTCGACGACGACGCCGAGCCCGCACCCGTCGCCGGCGACGGGGCCGAGCCCCGCACCTACGAGCCATGATCTCGGTGAGCAAGCTGCTCTGTGACCTCGACGCCGCGGGCGACGGGCTGCGGTACGACGCGGCCGAGGGGTCCGCGGCCCCACAGATCTCCGAGTCCCGCCAGCGCCGCCCCGTCGTCGTCTGGAACCTCACCCGCCGGTGCAACCTCTCGTGTGTCCACTGCTACGCCGGCGCCGAGAACGCCGGCGCGCCCGGCGAGCTCTCGACCGACGAGGGCCGCCGGCTCCTCGCGGACCTCGCCGAGTACGGCGCGCCCGTCGTGCTGTTCTCCGGCGGCGAGCCCATGGTGCGCGAGGACCTCCGCGAGCTCGTCGGGTACGCCGCCGACCTCGGTCTCCGCCCGGTGCTCTCCACCAACGGCACGCTCATGACCCCCGAGCGCGCCCGAGCGCTCCGGGACGCCGGGCTGGCGTACGCGGGCGTCTCCGTCGACGGCCTCCCGGCGCGCAACGACGCGTTCCGCGGCGAGGAGGGCGCCTTCGACGCCGCCGTGCGGGGCATCGAGGCGTGTCTCGACGCCGGCCTCAAGACCGGCCTCCGCTATACGATCACCGAGCAGAACGCGGCCGACCTCCCGGGCGTCGTCGACCTCCTCGCCGACGTCGGCGTGGACCGCTTCTGCTTCTATCACCTCGACTACGGCGGGCGCGGCGCGGACATCGCCGACGCCGACCTCTCGCCGGCGGACACCCGCGACGCCGTGCGCCGGGTGTGTGACCTCACCCGCGAGTACCACGCCGACGGCGAGGAGATCGAGACGCTCCTCGTCGGCAACTACGCCGACGCGGCCTACCTCGTGGAATACGCCCGCGAGCATCTCGGCGAGCCCGCCGCGCGGCAGGTGCGCCGGCGCCTCGCGGCCAACGGCGGCGACCCCACCGGCGAGCGCGTCGCCGACGTCGACTACCAGGGCAACGTCCACCTCACGCAGTTCTGGCAGGGGTACAGCCTGGGCAACGTGCGGGACCGGCCGTTCTCCGCCATCTTCGAGGACGAGTCGAACCCGCTCCTCGCGCGCCTCCGCGAGCGCGAGCGCCACCTCCGCGGGCGGTGTGCGGATTGTGGCTATCGCGACGTCTGCCGCGGCGGGTCGCGCCTCCGCGCGCTCGCCGTCCACGGCGACCCCTTCGCGCCGGACCCGCAGTGCTACCTCGACGCCGATGAGCGCGCCGCCGGCGGGCCACCGGCGGTGGGCGACGCGGGCGCGGACTGAGTATTGGCCCAGTCCGGGCCGCCCGCTCCCCGCCCGGTCGCGGCCACCCGCCTCACGCCACCACGACGACGCCCTTCATCCCGCGGTGACGGTGTGGCTCGCAGACGTACCGCGTCGTCCCCGCCGCGTCGAAGGCGTGCTCGTAGGTCCTCCCCGCGCTCGCGTACATCGGGCTCGCGAAGGCGTCGTCCGTCGCGACGACGTTGTGGAGGCCGTCGCCGGTCCACTCCCAGACCACGGTGGTCCCGGGGTCGACGCGGACCGCCGGCGGACCGAAGCCGTTCGCGCCGCCGTTGGCCTGCGTGCCGACCGAGACCGTGACGCGGTCGCTCCCGGTCTCGTCGACCACGCCCTCGTAGTTCGTGACGTCGGCGAACCACCCGTCGAAGGTCCGCGCGCCGGGCGGCGGCCCGGGGTCCCCATCCCCGCCACCGTCGCCCCCACCGACGGCGCCACACCCCGCGAGCGTCCCTCCGCCGAGGCCGGCGGCCGCCGCGGTCAGTACCTGCCGCCGCGTCTGCCGTCCGTCCGGAGCCATGGTCGACGCTCGGCGGCGCGTGGCGACGGGGATTTGCCCGAAGACGTTCGGGCGAGCGCCGTGAGCGGGTCGTCGCGCCGGCCATCGGGGCGCCGCGCCGGCCTGCGGGTCGCCGTGCCGGCCCGTGGCTCAGTCGGCCCCCGCGGCGAGGGACTGCTCGGGCAGCGGGCCGTCGTAGCCGTCGGGGACGTACGCGCAGAGCGGGTCCGCGGCGAGCGGGTCGCCGGTGTAGGCGTGGGCGCGCGAGCGGCTGCCGCCACAGACGGCGCGGAACTCGCAGGCGCCACACTTCCCGCCGAGGGCGTCGGGGTCCCGCAGCGACTCGAACAGGTCGCTCTCGCGGTAGACCGCCACGAGGTCGTCCTCGCGGACGTTGCCCGCGGCCGCCGGGAGGAAGCCGGAGGGGTAGACGTCGCCGACGTGGCTCACGAACGCGAAGCCGTCGCCCGCGGTGATGCCCGTCCGCCGACCGATGTCGTCCGGGACGGGCGTGGCGTCGGCGGCCTGCCCGCGCTGGGCCGCGACGCGCCGGTAGTGGGGCGCCTCCGTGGTCTTCACGCCGAAGGGCGCCTCGTCGGCGACGTCACAGAGCCACCCCATCACGCGCTCGGCGCGCTCGGGGGAGATGGGCTCGAGGACGCGGCCGCGGCCCACCGGGACGAGGAAGAACACCGACCAGAGCACCGCGCCGAGGTCGGCGACGAGGTCCCGCAGGGCCGGGAGCTGGTCGACCGTCTCGGCGCAGACGGTCGTGTTCACCTGGAGCGGGAGGCCGG
>JBDGTC010000089.1:265-22867 GCA_042217215.1 Halobacteriaceae archaeon | reverse complement strand
GCCTCGGCGAGGGCATCCAGCTGCGCGCGAAGGTCGAGGCCTACCCCGCGAAGCGGGAGACGGCCGTCGAGAACGCCCGCGAGGCGCTCTGAGCTGTGACCGGCGGGACGGCGACGCCGCGAACCGCCCGGCAGGGCTGCCGCGCCCTGTCGGGGCTTTTTAGCCGCCGCGGCACCGAGGTCGGGGCATGTACGAGGCCGTCCGGGCGAGCGAGGCGAGCACGCCGAGTCGCCTCGCGGCGACCGCCGCGCGGGCGGGTTACGACGGCGTGGTCCTGCGGAACGCCCGGACGGCGGTCGCGGACGTCGCGGCGCTCCGCGAGGCCGTCGACTGCGACGTGGTCGTCGCGGCGGAGGTCGTCGCCGACGACCCCCAGAGCGCGCGCGGCCACGTCGGGAACTACCGCCCCGACGTGACGCTCCTCGTCGTGCGCGGCGGCTCGGTCGCCACGAACCGCTTCGCGGTCGAGTCGCCGAAGGTCGACGTCCTCGCCCGGCCGATGCACGGCGACGGTGACGTCAACCACGTCCTGTTGCGGGCCGCCGCGGAGAACGACGTCCACGTCGAGGTGAATCTCGGCCCGGTGCTCCGGTCGACCGGCGGGCCCCGCGTCAGGGCGATCAGGTCACTCCGCAAGCTGGCCGAGCTGGTCGACGCGTACGACACACCCCACGTCGTGAGCGCCGACCCCGGGGACCACCTCGAGGTGCGCGCGCCCCGCGAGGTGGTCGCCGTCGGGGAGGCCGCCGGCCTGGACCCGGCGTTCGTCCGCGAGGGGCTGGCAGCGTGGGGAGCCCTCGCCGAGCGTCGTCGGCGCGAGCAATCGCCGGAGTGGGTCGCACCCGGCGTGCGGGTGGTCGACGCGGTGGACGAGGCGGATGCCGGTGACCCCGAGCGCGTGGACGACGGTGATTCCGAACGCGCGGACGACGGTCGTGCGGAGGGTGACGCGCCGTGAAGCACCTCCCCAAGCACGACCGGCCGCGGTGGCGCTACCTCGCGGTCGAACTCGAGTCCTGGCCCGACGCCACCCTCGACCGGCGGGCGTTCCAGACGGCGCTCTGGCGCGCTGCGCGGGGGCTGCTCGGCGACCCCGGCAGCGCCGCCGCGGACCTCCGCCTCGTCGGCTTCGCGTTCGCCGACGGCGACGGGACCGCGACGGTGCGGGCGCGCCGCGGCGAGGTCGACGCCGCGCGGGCGGCCCTCGCCTGCGTCGACGAGGCCGGCGGCGTCCCCCTCGGGGTGCAGGTCCTGGGCGCGAGCGGGACCATCCGCGCCTGCGAGGAGCGGTACGTCGACGAGCCGGCGGAGCCCGTCGAGCGACGCGTCTCGTTCCGCGACGCCACCCGGCGGGCCGTCCAGCGAGGGGACCGACTCGACGTCGAAACCAACGGTGGTTTTACGGGCGCGACCGAACTCGACGTAGAGTGAACCCATGCAGGGACAAGCCCAACAGCAGGCCTACGACCGCGGCATCACGATCTTCTCGCCGGACGGCCGGCTCTACCAGGTCGAGTACGCCCGCGAGGCGGTGAAGCAGGGGACGGCGAGCATCGGCATCCGGGCGGCCGACGGCGTCGTCCTCGCCGCCGACATCCGCCAGCGGTCGCCGCTGATGGAGCGCACCAGCGTGGAGAAGATCCACAAGGTGGACCAGCACGTCGGCATCGCGTCCGCGGGGCACGTCGCCGACGCCCGACAGCTCATCGACTTCGCGCGCCGGCAGTCCCAGGTGAACCAGCTCCGGTACGAGGAGCCCATCGGCGTCGAGACGCTCACCAAGAGCGTCACCGACCACATCCAGCAGTACACCCAGGTCGGCGGCGCGCGCCCGTTCGGCGTCGCCCTCATCGTGGGCGGCATTGAGAACGGCGAGCCCCGCCTCTACGAGACCGACCCCTCCGGGACGCCCCTCGAGTGGCAGGCCCTCGCCATCGGCGAGAACCGGCGGGACATCCAGTCGTACCTCGAGGAGGAGTACACCGAGGACCTCGACCTCGACGCCGCGGTCGAACTCGCACTCACGGCGCTCGGCGAGGTCAAGGACGACGCGCTCTCCCCGGAGTCCGTCGGCGTCGCCACCGTCGACGCGGAGTCCGAGCGCTTCATCGACCTCACCGACGACGAGGTCGCGGAGTACCTCGCGGACCTCGACGTCGACGCCGACGACGAGGAGCCCGACGAGGCCGACGAGAGCGAGTAACCCGGCGACTCGGCTCGACGCGTGCGGTCCGGCCGTGCGAGTCGCCCGGTCGCCGTCGCCGGGCGACGGTCCGTCCCTGTCCCCGACCAGTCGCCGTCCTGCCGGACGCCCGGGCCCGCTACGCCCCGACCTGTCCGTGACAAACGCTGTCGTAACGCCTAAGAGTCGAACCGCGCTAGAACCGAGTAAGATGAGTTCGAACGGACACGCACTCGGGAGGTGGTAGCGTGGGCGTCGAGATCCGGGAATCACCCATCTCGCCGGCGGCGTTCGCGGCCATGGAGACCTTCGTCTACGACTACCTCCAGGCCAGCGTCGACAACGAGGAGACCGGCGGCCGGATGCGCTGGTACCCGTGGCACTCCGCGGAGTACCGGTTCAACCACACGCGCAACGTGGTCTCGCTCGCCGGCGAGATCGCCGAGGGCGAGGGCGCCGACGTCGACGTCGTTCGCGTCGCCGCGCTGTTCCACGACGTGGCGAAACTCGACGCCGACCAGGAGGTCCACGCGGAGGCGGGCGCCGACGTCGCGCGCGAGTACCTCGAGAGTCAACGCGACGTGCCGGCGTCCTTCGTCGACCGCGTCTGCCGCGCCGTCGAGGAGCACTCCTACCAGGGCGACGTGTCGGAGCTGTCACTCGAGACCCAGTGTCTCGTGGAGGGCGACGTCCTGGACAAGGTGGGCGCCAACGGCGCCGTCCTGATGTTGCTCCGGATGGGGTACGAGTCCCGCACCCACTTCGACGCGGTGGAGATGATCGAGCGCGTGCTCGAGCGGGGCCGCAACGCGGCGGACCGCATCGAGAGCGACACCGCGGAGAGCATCGCCCACCGGCGGCTCAAGCGCGTGCGCTGGCTCCGCGAGTGGCTGCGCGAGGAGGTCCCCGGCATGCGCGACGAGGTCTCGACGCCGCCGACCGGCGACCCCGACGCCTGAGCCGGGGCGGACGGCCGGCGGTTCGCTCCCGGTCGCGTCACGCGATCGGCCCGCGCGCGAGCGACGCCAGTGCCCCGACCACGGTCTCCCACACCGAGACCCCCAGGAGCACCTTCGCCGCGAAGTCCGCCGCGAAGAAGGCAAAGAGCGCCGCGCCCGCGAGGTGGGCCCGGCGGCGGTCGAAGCGGTGGGCGAAGCGGTGGAAGAACAGCGCGTTCAGCAGGCTCACGGGGATGATGGCGAGCATCTCGCCGGCCCAGATGGCCTCCGGGTGCGCGGGGTACTGGGAGGCGAGCGTGATGGTGATGAGCTGGGTCTTGTCGCCGAACTCCCCGAAGGCCATCATCGCGAACACCGGGAGGAAGCCGTTGACGAGCGTCGGGACCGTCCGGTCGGTGCCCGGAATCGTCACCGACAGCGACTCGCCGCCGTCCGCGCGACCCGCACTCGCGGGGTCGTCCCCTGCTGGGCCGTCGGGCTGACCATCGACCGCGGGGACCTCGTGGACGGTCTCGCCGGGCGCCGGTGCCGAGCGGTACAGCATCACGGCGAAGAGGACGAACATCCCCGCCGCGAACGTGTCCAGGTAGACGGCCGGGAGAGCCCGGGTCACGGCGCTCCCGAGCGCCACCTCGAGGGCGGTCCACCCGGCGAAGGCGGTCCCCGCGGCGCTCACGACGAGCATCGGGCTGTACCGGGTGGAGAGCCCCGCGATGATGAACTGCACCTTCTCGCCGGGCAGCACCGCGAGCTGGGCGCCGAACGCGACGCCGAGCACGCCGAGCCAGGTGATGTCGCTCACGCTTCGCGGGGGGCTGAGGGGCCGTCGTCCGACCGGGCGGTGCTCGCGTCCTCGCGGACCGGCCGCACCCGGATGGTCGCCGCGACGGCCTCCGGGAGGAGGTGGTCGACGCCGTCGCCGACGACGCGGAGCTGTCCGATGGGCGTCACGGCCTCCAGCCGGAGCGTGACGCCCGGCTCCACGCCGACCTCGGCGAGGTAGGAGAGCTCCGCCTCGTCTCTGTCCCGCACCCGGGCGACCTCGAAGCGCTCGCCCGCCTCGCAGTCCGCGAGGGGGACGGTGTCGTCCTCGCCGAGGGGCTCGAGGTCGGCGCGGGGGATGGGGTCGCCGTGGGGGTCGACGGCGGGTTCGCCCAGGGCCTCCGCGACGCGGCGCTCGAACTCCTCGCTGATGTGGTGCTCGAGGGCGTCGGCCTCCTCGTGGACGCGGCTCCACTCGTAGTCGAGGTGCTCCGCGAGGTACGCCTCTAGGAGACGGTGGTGGCGCACCACCTCGAGCGCCACGGTCTCGCCCTCGTCGGTCAGCTCCACGCCGCGGTACTTCTCGTGGGCGACGAGCCCGCGCTCCGCGAGCTTGTCCACCATGCTCGACACCGTGGGCGGCGTCACGTCGAGGTGGTCCGCGATGGCGGAGGTCCCCACCGGCGGCCCGGACTCCCGCTGGAGGGTGTAGATGGCCTTGAGGTAGTCCTCCATGACGTCGCTCAGCATGGGTGGAGTTAGAGCCGTCTAAACCTAAAGTGCTGGTGGTCTCATCGGCGGCGGTGACGGTCCGTCCCCGGGAGTGCAGACCCACCGCCGCGGCGGTCGGGGCTCAGACGCCCTGGCTCATCAGGTAGCTCCGGAGCACGTCGCCGTCCTTGTTGCCGGCCGTCGGGTTGACGAGGACGACGGTGTCGTCGGGGTCGAACGCCCCCGCGTCGGCGAGCGCGTGGACGCCCGCCGCGGCGACGGCCCCCGTCGCCCCGACCTCGACGCCCTCACGGGAGGCGACGGCGGCCCCGGCCGCGAGCGCGTCGTCGTCGTTCACGGCGACCGCGTCGCCGCCCGTCTCCGCGACCGCGGCGAGGGCGCTGTCGCCGGCCGGCGGGTCGGCCACCTCGAGTTCCCCGACGATGGTGTCCGGGGAGGCGACCGCGTCGACGGACGTGGCGCCCTCGCGGTGAGCGTCGACGACGGGCGCACAGCCCGCGGGCTGCACGGCGTGGAGCGCGGGGAGCGCGTCGATAACCCCCAGTTCGTGCAGGTGCCGTGCCGCGCGGTGGAGACCGACGAGTGTGACGCCGGTCCCGACCGGGACGACGACGGCGTCGGGCGGGTTCGGTTCGCCGGCGGTCCCCGCACCGGGGCCGTCCCCGGCGAGCGCCGGACCCGACAGGTCCTCGACGACCTCGAAGAGGGCCGTCCGCGCGCCCTCGACCCGGTAGGGCGTCGCCGCGGGGGACGCGTCGAGGGCCGGGGACTGCGGGTGGTCGCCGGTCCGCTCCTCGCGTGCCTCCTCGAAGGCCCCCACGGCGTCGCCGAGGCGACCCCCGATCACGCGCATGTCCGCGCCGTGGACGTTGACCATCGCCTTCCGCACGAAGCCCGCGCGGGAGGGGACGAACACCCTCGCCTCGAGGCCGGCCCGGGCGGCGTACGCGGCGACCGACTGGCCGTCGTCGCCCGGGGAGGCGAGCGCGACCCGCTCCGCACCGGCGTCACGGGCGGCCGCGGCGAACAGCGACGCGCCGCGGTCGGCCGCGGTTCCCGTGGGGTTCTGCCCCTCGTCCTTGACGGCGAGGCGGGCGACCCCGACCTCCCCGGCGAGTGCGGGCGCCTCGACGAGCGGCGTACCCCCCTCGCCGAGCGAGACCGCCGACTCGCGGTCGACCGGGAGCAGCGCGTCGTAGCGGTACATCCCCCGGCCGCCGCCGACCGCGTCGGCCAGTCCGTCGAGTTCGTCGAGGTCGTACCGGCCGGCCAGCGGGCCGCCGCAGTCCGCACAGCGGCCGCGGGTGACGGTGTCGCCGTGCTCGCGCCCGCAGTCCTCGCACGCGAAGCCCGCGAAGGCGCTGTCACTGTCCATGCCCGGCGTCTCGGCGCGAGGCGATTATGGCTACCGGTGTTCAGAGCATCGACCGGAGCGAGTCGAGACGGGGGAACTCGAGGACCTCGTCGCCGGCGAACACCAGCGGCCGGAAGCGGCCCGGGTCGGCCAGGAGGGGGGAGCGCGCGTCGCCGCGTTCCAGGCCGTTCACGGGGACGCCCGCCGCGAGGCGCGTGAACGGCGGGACGACGAGGACGTCGCCGCCCTCGTGGGCCCCCTCGGCGTGGAGGAAGCAGGGACGGCGCCGGCCCTCGATCTCGATGACCGGGTGCTCGTGGCCGACCACGTAGAGGTCGGCGCCGGGCGGCGGGGACTCGTGGCCGTGTGCGAACACCGCGGTCCCGGCGCGGAAGGCGTCGTGCAGGGGTGCGTCGCTGAGCGACGCGAGGGCGGTGTCGTGGTTGCCCGGAGTGACGACGAGGCTCGCACCGGCGTCGGCGACCGCCGCCTCGATGGCGGCGACGGTGTCGGGCACGCCGTCGGGGACGTCACCGAACGCGTGGAGGTAGTCGCCCGCGACGACGACCGTCCCGGGTTCGAAGCGCTCGAGGGCGGAACCGAGTCGGTCGAGGAGGTCCTCGCGTTCGCCGAGCGGAAACTCGACGTTCGCGGTGGCGTCCCGGCCGACGTGGAGGTCGGCCAGCGCGAGCACGTCCGGTCCGGGGAGGTAGACGACCCGCTCGCCGTACCTGAGCTCAGGCGCCACGGCGGCCCTCCCGGCCGTCGCCGGACGTCGACGAACTGTGCACGGCGGAGGGAAGCGGCCTCACCGTGATAACTCTGTCTCCGCCACCATGTCGCGTTGCTAGCCGATGTAGCGCAGGTCCTCGTCGGCGGGTGCGCCCGCCGGCGCCTCCTCCATCTCCTGGAGTTTGCCCACGACCTCCTCCATCTCCTCGGCGCGCTCTTCGAGCGTGCCGAAGGGGACCTCGAACCCGAGCACGTCCTGGAGCACGCCCAGCACGGCCTGGGCGCTCTTCGGATCGACGAGGTAGCCGGAGGTCTCGCCCATCAGGCACGCGGCCTCGAACCCGCGGCGCTCGCCGAGGCCCAGCAGGAGCCCGGAGGTGCCGACGATGCCGCCAGCGGGCTCGTCCTCGCGGAACTCGACGTCGGCGTCCTCGAGGGTGCTCACGAGGTCGTCGCTCGTGGCGGCGCCGAGCACGCCGTACTCCTCGACGAGTTCGCCCGTCGGCACGCCGCCGAGCGCGTACACCTCGCCGGCGCCGAACGCCTCGGCGACGTCGAGGAACGCCTCGGTGAGGCGGTAGTGGCCCGCGGTGTCCTGTGCCTGATGGTCGCCGGTGAGCACGAGGAGGTCCCGTCCCGCCGTCTCGACGGCGTGGACCGTGGCGCACGCGAGGTCCGTCCGCCCGTCTTCGCCCACCGCGACCTGCGGGGGCAGGTGCTCGGAGTAGACGCGCCGCACCGGCTCGCCGTCGAGGGTCTCGACGACGTGCTCGGCGGCCAGCTTCCCGACGTGGCCGACGCCGGGGAGGCCCTCGACGAACACCGGGTCGTCCAGGTCGGCCTCGCCCACGGCGTCGATCTCGACCGGTTCCATGGGGCTACTCCTGCTCGCGCCGCTTAAGAGCGCGTCGGTGCTCGCCGTACGGGTCCTCGGGGGAGAACGGCGCTGGCGCGCTGTTCACCGCGTCGGCGCCGCACTCGGGACAGGTGTCGCCGAGGGTGTACACCGGGCGGTCGTGGACCGCCGCCCAGTCGGCACAGACGTGGATGTCCGAACGCACGGGGCCTACTCCTCGATGCGCTCGCGGTGGTAGTTGCCCTCGCCGCCGGCGGCGGTGATGGCGTCGGTGGCGCGCTCGGCGGAGGCCTCCAGCTCCCGCTCCGCGGTCTTGTAGTCCGGGGCCTGGACCGTGATGCGGTACTCGGGAGAGCCGACGTAGCTCACCTCGAGATCCACCTCGTCGGGGAGCTGCCCGTTGCCCTCGGCCGCCTCGAGTGCCTCGCGGACGTCGTCGACGCCGTCGCCGTCGGTCGAGCGCAGGGTGACGTACCCCGAGACCTCGACGTACGGAACCGAGACGTTGTCGCGTGCGGTCTCGACGATGGCGTCGAGTTCGTCGTCGGGCAGGTCGACGTCCGCCAGCGCCTCCTCGCCGTGGATGGCCGCCGCCTCGAAGGCGTCGTAGAGCGTCTCGAACTCCTCGATGAGCGCGGTGACGATGCGGCGGTACTCGTCGTCCGCGAGGTCCTCGCCGAACGCGAGCGTGACCCACTTGTCGGCCTTCTGCTCGTTCTTCCACTCCTGGATGGCGTCGGAGCGCTGGTGGTCGTTGACGTCCTTGATGGAGAGGTCGATCTGCTGGGAGCTCTCGTCGACGTCGAGCACCTTGCAGACGACGGTCTGGTCGACGGTGACGTGGTCGCGGATGTTCTTGATCCACCCGCTGGCGACCTCGCTGACGTGGACGAGCCCGCGCTTGTCCGGGTAGGCCTCGAGGTCGACGAAGACGCCGAAGTCGGTGATCTCGTCGACCTTGCCGACGACGAGTTCGCCGGGATTGGGGTAGCCCTCGTATTTCATACGGGGACGTTGTGGGTGGGGGAGGGTTACAGTTACGGTTAGCGTGGCTCGAGCGGCGGAGCCGCGAGAGCCACGAGACCGAGCACGGGAGCCGGCCGACAGGCCGGCGACACGCGCGAGGTGCGGTGCGGTTACCGGATGGCGCGAGCCAAGGCTTCACGAGCGACGGACGGCCGCGTGCCACGAGACCGAGCGCGGGACGCGAGGCCAACCGCAGGGAGGCCTCGGGACGTGCGAACGGTGAGCGAGCGTCAGCGAGTGAGCCGTGAGCAGAGAGCGAACGCGAGCGAACCGTGTGAGGCGCCGGAGGGGCCGACACGCGCGAGGCGCGGTGCCGCTGTCGGATGGCGCGAGCCGGAGTTACCCGAGCGGCGAAGCCGCGAGAGCCACGAGACCGAGCGCCCCCGACCCCCAGCACCGCCGCTCGCCACTCGGCGTCGAGAACCGAGAACGCAGGAGAAACGCCAGCCGAGTCAGGCCGAGCGGGCCTCGACGGTCTCGAGGACCTCGGCGTCGAGGTCGGCCTCGCCGCCGGTAGGCGTCGCGAGGGTGTGCCCGCAGACGGCACACGCGACCTCGGTCGAGGCCTTCTGGAAGAGGGTCTGTTCGTTCTCGCAGTCCGGACAGCGGACGCGGAGGAAGTCCCCAGCCATTATTCCTGGAACTCCACGCGGCCGGCGCGCCATCCCTCGCGGAGGTGGGCCTTCCCGCACTCCGCGCAGCGGTACTTGAAGTCGGTCTTTTTCGTGGGCTTGTCCCCGCTGGGGACCTTCGAGAACTTGCCGCCGTTCCCGATGCCCGTGTTGCGCTCCTCGCTACGGGCGTCCTTCTTCATCCCGGTCGCGCGACCGGTGCGCACCCGCTCGATCTCGTGCTCGTGGTGCGCGTTGCAGTGCGGACAGTGCGTGTTGAACCGGCGTGGCATCTCCATGGATGTTGTGGGTGGATAGCGGTGGGTCGGTTAAAACCAGTTTGGTTTAGGGGCGGTCGGAGCGAGCGTGTTCGCCAGAGGCGAACCGCGAAGCGAGACCGCCAGACGGGCCGCGGGAGCCCCGAACGGCGCGAGGCCGACCGCAGGGAGGCCCCGGTACGGGCGAACGGCGAGCGTAGCGGGCCGTGAGCAGTGAGGGGCCGACACGCGGCCCGCGCAGTGCGGCCGGTCGGTGCGAGCTGTCCCCGAAAACGAACGACCGACCAGTGGCCCCCGTCCTCACACCGCCAGGTCACCCGCCCGCTTCACGACCTCGACGTCCCCGGCCTCGACGGTCGTCACGTCGAGGAAGTGCGGGACGTAGTCCTGGGTGTCGTAGGCCTCGCGCTCGCCCTCGTCGCCGGCGATACACCAGAGCTGGACCTCCTCGGGGCCGTGCCAGTCCCCGTTCCGGGTCACCTGGAAGAGCACCCGGCGTTCGCCGTCGACCTCGACGATGCCGTCCTTCCGGACGCCGGGGTCCCCGTGGATGATGAGCCGCTCCATGACCGCGGGTTGCACGGCGGGGCGATTAAAACACCCGTTTTCGCGGCCGCCCCACGGCCGACGGTCTCACCCGCCAGCCGACTGTGACGGCGTCAGCGCCGAGCGGTTCACGCCGTAAATCACGACGTCGCCCGACCGGTGGGCCACCGAGATGCCCGGCTCGTCGTCGAAGGTGAGGTCGGCACCGGCGTATCGCTCGCGCTCCACCGGGCCGACGTAGATGTACCGGACGTCGTACCGCCGGAGCATCGCGGCGCGCGCGTCTGGGGTCCCCGTGAACAGCGTGTTGACGTCGGCGACGCGGGCCTCGTACACGTCGCGGCCGCGGTACCCGATCTCGTGGGCCCACCCGGCCACCGTGGGGATGCCGGTCAGACTCGACGGCCCGTTCACCCACTGGTAGATGGCGGTCCCGGGCGCCGACGCCATGTTGGGCTGGCCCTCGAGGCTCGCGAGCCACTGGATGGCCTCGTACTCGCCGGGGTGTTGCTCTGCCACGAACGCGCGGGCGTCGAGCGTGTAGTCCTCGCGGTTGTTCTCCAGCTGCCACGCGGTCCCGAAGCCCGCGTACAGCGACATCGAGACGAGCAGGAGGCCCACGAGGAGCGCCGGGAGCCACGCCGGGTACCAGCGGGAGCGCTCGCGGCCGCGCGCCGCCGAGGCTGTCACACCGTGGCGGCCTCCGGAGCCGGCAGAGAGCGAGGAGGGGAGACGAGCCCGAACCCTGCGCACGACCCCGCGGCCGTCGGCGACGAACGAGGCGAGGGCGCCCCGGGGGTCGACGACGGCGTGGAGACACACGCCGGCCACGACCGACCAGAGCGCCCACACCTGGGCGTAGGTCTTGAACACCGTGTTGTACCGGCCCGGCCCGGCGTCCTCGACGACGTAGGCGAACTCGACGATGACGAGGAGCCCGAGGACGCCGATCAGGAGGATCGCGACGTACCCGAGCCCGGTGTCGGCGCCACCCTCCGCGTCGAGCGAGGTGCGACCGGCGCCACCCGGCCGCCGGCGGGTCCGCTCGCCGGCACCCGAGGCACACGGTGCGGGCGCGTCAGTGATGTCACCCCGCCGGAGCCCCCACCACGCGAGGGCGAGCGGCGGGACGAACAGGAACACCGCGGTCGCGCGGTAGAGCCAGGTGACGGCGAAGAGCGCGAACAGGCCGGCGACGACGCGGGGGCGGCGGAGCGCACGGACGGCGCCGGGGACCCGGCCGAGCAGGTACGCCACCGAGATGGCCAGGAACGGCCCGAAGACGACGATCAGGCCCGGGAGGTCCGCACGGGGCGTGGGGAGGAACCCGATGGCCCGGCCCGACGCGGGACCGAGCAGGAACGGCAGGACGGTCGCGGCAGCGAGGGCCGCGAGCGGGAGGAGCGCGAGCGCCGCGCTCCCGATTCTGGCGACCTCGTGGGCTGGACCGGGTCGCGTGAGACGACCGGGCACGAACGCCCGGAGCGGGCGGGGGAGGAGGGTCCACGACGGCGCCGGTGCGAACACGAGCGTCAGCGCGAGGAGGCCGAACCCGGTCGGGACGCTCCAGGTGTTGACCAGCGCGAGGAGGCCGACCACCGGCGCCGCGGCGGCGAGCGGGACGAGCCGTTCGCGAGCGCGGACGTCACCCGGTGTCCGGTAGTACGCGTACCCCAGTCCCGCCACGAGCAGGAGGAACGGCGGGCTCATCATGTGCCCGTGGAGGTCGCCGTTGAGGAAGGCGAAGAAGGGGAACTCGTTGATGTGCTGCCACGGGCCGTCCGGGGCCATCCCGCCGTCGACGACGCGGCTCGCGAACCAGTAGTTGAACTCGCCGGGCCCGCCGGCGAGGCCCTTGGCCTCGAGTCCGAACGCCGCGAGGAGGCGCTCCCCGCCGGTCCAGGGCAGCGCCCACGAGAGGAGGCGGATGGGCGGCGCGAGGTTGCTCGCGAGGCCGACGAAGAAGGCGGCGAGCGCGCCCGCGCCCTCGTAGGAGCGGCCCGCACCGGCGGCGAGCGTGCCCGCGAGGCCGTACGCCGACGCGACGAACGCCGCGTAGTAGCCCGCGAGGGCGTAGTTGTACGCGTACTGCGCGGGGGTGTTCGTCAGCTCCGCGAGCAGCGCGGCGAGCATGTGCCCGCCGTAGTAGTACCGGACGGGCTCCCCGGCGAACCAGACGTCCTCCGGCGGGAGCCGACCGGCGCGGAGGAGCGAGGCCAGCAGCCCGAAGTCGAGGAACTTCTCGCCGCCGCCCGGCCACGCGCCCGGGTCGACGGCGCGGAGGGTGAGCATGAAGAAGTACGCCGCGGCGAACACGAGGACGACGCCCACGTAGCGGCGCCAGTCGGGTCGCACGCCCCGCAGGAGGGCCACCCCGGAGCCGACGACGAGGACGCCGACCCCCGCGACGGCCGCCACGGGACCGAATCGCCACTGGCCGACCCAGTACCCGACGGCGGCGAGCGTCGCGAGCGCGGCGGGGAGTGCGAGGCCCGCACCGCAATCCACGAGCCGACGGCACACGACGGCGACGCCCGGCAGGGCGACGGCCCCGAGACCCACGAAGAGCGCGAGCCACACGAGCGGGGGAAGGTAATCGAGGGCCACGGATACCCGAACGGTGAGAGAGTCGTGGCTAAACGCTTTTTGGGTGCGGGTGACACGCCCGCCGCGACGACCCCGTTCGTTCGAATCATTTTTCTCGCCCCACCGTCCAATCACACTCGATGAGCCGCTCCGTCGGCGTGGTCCTCCCGGCCTACCGGCCCGACGTCGAGCGGCTCGCGCGGTACGTCGACGACCTCCACGCCGCACTCGACCCCGACGTGATCCGCGTCGAACTCGACGACGCGGGGCCCGCGATTCGCGACCGAATCGCCGACCTCCCGGTCACCCTCCATGCCGTCGGGGGGCGGCGCGGGAAGGGTGCGGCCGTCACCTGTGGCTTCGAGGCTCTCCAGACGGACGTCCTCGCGTTCGCCGACGCCGACGGCGCGACCCCCGCGGCCTCCATCGCCGACGTGGTCGCGCCGCCGTGCGAGGGCCGCGCCGATCTCGCGGTCGGCTCCCGCCGGCACCCCGAGGCGGACGTGCGCTCCCACCAGACGTTCGCCCGCCGCCACCTCGGCGACGCCTTCGCGTGGCTCGCGCGCCGCCTCCTCGCGGTGGGCCTCCACGACTACCAGTGCGGCGCGAAGGCGCTCACCGTGGAGACGTGGGACGCGGTCCGGGTGCACCTCCACGAGCCGGGCTTTGCCTTCGACGTCGAACTCGTCGCGATGGTCGGCGCGCTGGGCCGCCGCGTGGTCGAGGTGCCCGTGACCTGGGAGGACCAGCCCGACTCGACGGTGTCCGGCTCCACGGTCCCCGCCCTCGCGCGGGCGCTCGTCCTGTCGCGCCACCGCGCCGCCCGGCTGAGCGGCAGTCGCGTCCACCGGCTGATTCCGGGGACCGTCGGTCAGGGGCCGCGCCTCATCGACCGCCTCGCGAGCCAGCACAATGAGTGACGGCGACCCCGAGACGGCCGTCGCGGAGGGCGCAGACCACGCCGCCGACGCCACCTCGACTGACTCCCGCGAGCGTCTGGCCGACCGCGTCTTCGGCGAGTCCGCGCCCCGACCGGGTCGCCTCGAGGCGCTGCTCTCCGGCGTGCGCTTCGGCAAGTTCGCCTCGGTCGGGGTCCTCGGCGCGGTCTGTGACACCGCGGTCCTGTTCGTCCTCCTGGAACTGCTCGGCGTCTTCCCCGAGGTCGCGGTCTTCGCCGGCATCGAGACGGCGATCCTCGTGATGTTCGCCGTCAACGACCGCTGGACCTTCGCGGGCGAGCGCGACCGCGAGCTGCGCTCGGTGCTCCGCCGCCTCGGACGCTCCCACCTCGTGCGCGCCGCGGGTAGCGCCACGCAGTTCGTCGTCTTCGTGGCGGTCTTCCGCGGCGTCGACGCGACGCTCGTGCTCGCCGGCGGCGACCGGTGGTGGCTCGTGGCGAAGGTCGTCGGGGTCGCCGTCGGGATGCTCGTGAACTACGTCTTCGAGAGTCTGTTCACGTGGCGGGTGCACGAGTAGGCCGGGCACCGGTCCCGGGAGAGCGCCGAGAACGGTAGTAGCGGGAGGTGGATTTGAACCACGGTCGGACGTGCTCGCTCACTCGCGGCTTCGCCGCTCGTCCTCCCTGGTTCAAATCCACGATCAGCGACAACCACGTTCGCGGCGACGAGACGCCGCGAACGAGAAGGTAGTAGCGGGAGATGGATTTGAACCACCGATCTCCGGGTTATGAGCCCGGCGGAATCTCCTGGCTATCCCATCCCGCTACCCATCGATACCCGAGTCCGGCGGTTAAGAATTGTGGTTTCCCGGTGCCGTCCCTGAGATGTGGTCCCACGACACCGCCACGGAACGGGGAGACGAACGGGGTGCCGGACGACGATTCTACCCGTCGCCGTCCTCGTCGGTGATGACGACCCGGCCGTCCTGCATCTCGATGTTGATGAGCGAGCGGACGCTGAAGGGCTTGTCCTCGAGGGCGTGGCCCGTCTCGCTCTCCTTCTTGATGACGACAACGATGTCGTCGATCTCGGCGCCCGTGACGGTGAGAGCGTCCGTGATGGCGTCGAGGGTGCCACCGGTGGAGAGCACGTCGTCGAGGAGGAGCACGCGGTCGCCCTCGTACACGTCGTTCATGTACATCTCGCTCTCGGAGTAGCCAGTCTGCTGGGAGAGCGAGACCTCGCCGTCGAGACCGTACTGGCGCTTCCGGATGACGACGATGGGGATGTCGGTCATCAGCGAGACCGCAGTCGAGATGTGGATGCCCATCGCCGCCGGGGTGACGATCTTGTCGACCTCGTCGAGGTCGGCCTTCCGGATGATGCCGATGACGATCTCGCGGAGCAGCTCGGGCTCGAGCATCGGCACGCCGTCGCTGATCGGGTGGACGAAGTAGTGGTAACCCTCCGTCTCCACGACGGGCGCCTCCCGCAGGGACTGCTGCAACCGATCCATGCCGGCGGTTTTTGGGGCGGTGACTAAAGCTGCCCGGTCACCGGCCCCGCCCGCCGTCGGCGGACGCGAGCGGGACGGCAGTGGGCGCGTGTGAGAACTGTTAAGGCCACGCTGGCTCCGTCTCCCCACAATGGCGCCCGACTTCGGAGTCGTCGCCGCAGCCGTCGGCCTCCCCTTCCTCGCGGCCGCGGCGACGCCGCTCGTCCACCGGGCACTGGGTGAGCGGACGGCCTACTACGCCGCCGCGGTCGCGCTCGCGTGCGTCGGCCTCGTCGCCAGCCAGGTCAGTGCGCACGGCGCGGTCGGCGTGCCCTGGGTCCCCGCCTACGACGTCTCGCTGTCCTTCTACGTCGACGGCCTCGCCCTCCTCGTGGGCCTGCTCGCGAGCGGGATCGGCGTGCTCGTCTTCGTCTACTCGGGGGCCTACATGCACGACGAGCCGGGCCGGATGCGCTACTACGCCGCGCTCCTCGCGTTCATGGGCTCGATGCTCGGCGTCGCCTTCGCCGCTGACCTCCTCGCGCTGTTCGTGTTCTGGGAGCTGACGAGCGTGTTCTCCTACCTCCTCATCGGCCACTACCGCGAACCGCGGGCCTCGCGGTACGCAGCCAGGAAGGCGATGTTCGTGACCGTCGGCGGCGGCCTGTTCATGCTCGCGGGGTTCCTCCTCCTCCACGCCGTCACCCCCGCCGCCCTCGGCACGGCGTCCTTCGACCTCGTCGCGATGCTCGAGCACGCGCCGGCGATGCGCGACGCCCTCGCCGCCGAGGGGCTGCTCCTCCCCGCGCTCGCGCTCGTGGGCGTGGGCGCGGCCGCCAAGTCCGCACAGGTGCCCCTCCACGTCTGGCTCCCGAACGCGATGGAGGCCCCGACGCCCGTGTCGGCGTTCCTCCACTCCGCGACGATGGTGAAGGCCGGCGTCTACCTCGTCGGCCGGCTCCGGCCACTACTCGGTCCCGCGGAGGAGTGGACCCTCCTCTTCGCCACGCTCGGGCTGGTGACGATGACCGTCGCGGCGGTCCTCGCCGTCGCGGCGACCGACGTGAAGGAGCTCCTCGCGTATTCGACGGCCTCGCACCTCGGACTCATCGTGGCTGGCTTCGGCTTCGCGGAGGCCGCGGGCGCCGAGGCCGGCGCGTTCCACGTCCTCAACCACGCCACGTTCAAGGCCGCCCTCTTCCTGGTTGCGGGCATCGTCGCTCACGAGGCCGGGACCCGGAAGCTCGACGAACTGGGCGGTCTCGCCCGCGACCTGCCCGTGACCGCCGCGGTGACGGTCGTCGCCGGCCTCGGGATGGCCGGCCTCCCGCCGTTCAACGGCTTCTACTCGAAGGAGCTCCTGTTCGAGGCCGCCTGGCACGCCGCGGCGGCCACCGGCGGCCTCGCGTGGGCGTTCCCGGCACTGGCGGTCTTCGGCAGCGTGTTCACCGTCCTCTACTCGCTGCGGTTCGTCTGGCTCTTCGTCGGTGAGAAGCCCGCGGCCATCGCCGACCGCGAGGTACATCGCCCGCCGCTCCCGATGCTCCTCCCGCCGGTCGTGCTCGCCGCCGCCGCTGGCGCAATCGGCGTCGGCGGCGTCCTCGCGACCGGGGGCGTCCACGTCGCTGCCCTCGAGCACTTCGTCCTCGCCGTCGTTGAGTCGGCAACGCCCGCGGGCCACGAGGCGCACTTCGGCTACCACCTGCCGACGCACCTCTCGCCCGCCGTCGGGATGAGCGCGCTCGCCGTGGGCAGCGGCCTCGCGGCGTTCCCGTTCTACGGGCGGCTCCACCGCGCGGTGCGGGCGGGCCTCCGCGGCCCCGCCCGGGCGAACTGGTGGTACGACGGGACCGTCGAGGGGCTGACGGCAGCGAGCGCGTGGGGGACGCCGCGCGTGCAGAACGGCCTGCTCCGGACGTACGCAGTCTGGACGTTCGCGAGCGTCGTCGCCCTCGCGCTCGGCGGGTACGCAGCGACCTGGGCGGGCGTCCCCGCGGTCCCGTGGCCGGACCTCCCCGCCGCGCTCCTGGTCGTCCTCGTGCTCGCGGTCGTCGCAGCGGGGGCCGTCGACGTCGCGCCCTCGCACGTCGCCGGCGTCCTCACCCTCTCCATCCTGGGGTTCATGCTCGCCATCGCGTACATCCTCGCCGCGGCACCGGACCTCGCGCTGACCCAGCTCGTCGTGGAGACGCTCGTCCTCCTCATCTTCCTCCTCGTCATCGACCAGCTCCCGGCGTTCTACGGCGAGCTGCGACCGGGAGTGGCCGCCCGGGACGCCGGCCTGTCGCTGGCGGTCGGTGCGACCGTCACCCTGACCGTCCTGCTCACGACGAGTGGCGACCCGGCCGAGCCGGTGTCCGCGACGCTCGTCGAGAAGGCGCCGCTCCCCGCCGAACTGCCCCACGGCGACGTCGTCGTCCTGGACGCGGTCGGGGGCGGTCACAACATCGTCAACGTCATCCTGGTCGACTTCCGGGGCTTCGACACGATGGGCGAGGTGAGCGTGGTGGCACTCGCGGCCGTCTCCGTCGTCACCCTCCTCGGCGCCCGCGCGGGAGGTGGCGAGGAGTGACGCTCATCCTCCGGACGACAGCGCGCTTCGTCATCCCCCTCATCCTCACGACGTCGGTCGCGCTGTTCGTGCAGGGCCACAACCTGCCGGGCGGTGGCTTCATCGGCGGCACCCTCGCCGCCACGGCGTTCGCGCTGGTCTACCTCGCCTACGGGACCGACACGCTCCGCTCGGAGGTCCTCGACGTGGGCGGAGCGGGCGTCGAGGACCAGACCGCCGTCGCGGCGGGGCGCACGGCGGCACAGCGTCGCACCGCCGCCAGGTTCCAGACGCTGTTCGCCGCGGGGCTCGCGCTCGCGGTGGGGAGCGGGCTCGCCCCGCTGCTCGTCGGCGAGCCGTTCATGAGCCAGGCGGTGGCCATCGTCCACGGCGTCCCGCTCTACGGCGAGGTGGAGCTCGCGAGCGCGCTCGCGTTCGACCTCGGCGTGTACCTCGTGGTGGTCGGTGCCGTGATGACGGTGCTCTCGGAGGTGGGCGCGGAGTGACCGAGGTCCTCCTCGCGGTGGTGCTCGGGGCGCTGTTCGCCCTCGGCACGTTCCTCGTCCTCCGGCGGGACCTGGTGCGCGTGGTGTGGGGCGTCAGCATCGTGAGCCAGGCGGCGAACCTCTACCTCGTCACGATGGGCGGCATCGGCGGCGAGGCACCGGTGCTCTCGGGCCACGGTGGCCACGGGACGGACGCGGCCGCCGTCACCGACCCGCTCGTCCAGGCGCTCGTGCTCACCGCCATCGTCATCGGCTTCGGGACGACGGCGTTCGCGCTCGCGCTCACCTACCGGGTGTACGAGGAGCACGGAACCCTCGACGTCTCGGAGCTCGCGGCGCGCGAGCCCAGCATCCCGGGGCGCCGGGGCGGGGGTGGTGAGGAGTGAGCGCCCAGGTGGTCGTCGCACCGCTGCTCGTCGCGCTCGTGACCGCCGTGCTCACGCTGGCGGTCCGGGGGCCCCGCAGCGGGCCCACCGTGAGTCTCGTGGGCGTGCTCGCGTACGCCGCTGCGGTCGCGGCGCTCGTGTGCAGGGTGCTCGCCGAGGGCGTGCTCGTCTACCAGCTCGGCGACTGGCCCGCGCCCTTCGGCATCGTGCTCGTCGCCGACGCCCTCTCGGCGTTCATGCTCGCGCTCGCCGCGCTCGTCGCGGTGGCAGCGCTCGCGTTCTCGGTCCGCCACGTCGACGCCTACGGCCAGCGCCTCTCCTATCACCCTCTCTTCCACATGATGCTGGTCGGCGTCTCCGGGGCGTTTCTCACCGGCGACGTGTTCAACCTCTTCGTCTGGTTCGAGGTGATGCTCATGGCGAGTTACGTCCTCGTCGTGTTCTACGGCGGCCCACAGCACACCCGCGCGGCGCTCCGCTACGTCGTCCTCAACCTCGTCGGGAGCGCGGTGATGCTCGTCGCCATCGGCGGCCTGTACGCCACGCTCGGGACGCTCAACATGGCCGACATGGCGCGCCGCCTCGCCGCGCCTGGCCAGTACGGCGTGGACCCGGCACCGGTGCTGGGCGTCTCGGCGCTCCTGTTCGCCGTCTTCGCGCTGAAGGCGGGTCTCGTGCCGTTCCACTTCTGGGTCCCCGGCGCCTACCGCGCCGCGCCCGCGCCCGTTACCGCGATGCTCGCGGGCGTCGTGAAGAAAGTCGGCGTGTACGCCATCGTCCGCCTCTACTTCACCGTGTTCGCCGCGGCGTCGCTCCCCGTCTCGCTGCCCGGCGTCGGCGGCGACTCGACGCTCGCGTTCTACGGCCCGCTCCTCTTCGTCCTCGCGACGGCGAGCGTCGTGGTCGGCGGCGTGGGCGCCGTGGGCCGCGACGACCTCGAAGGCCTGTTCGCCCACTCCTCCATCAGTCAGGTCGGGTTCATCGCCCTGCCGCTCGCCGTCGGTGCGACCGCCGAGGGACTCCGGGCGTTCGCCGTCGCGGCGGCGCTCGTCTACGCGCTCAACCACGCCGTCGCCAAGGGGATGTTGTTCCTCGCGACGGGCGTCGTCGCGGACGCCACGAGTACCGACGACCTCGGTGACCTCTCGGGGCTGGCGGGCCGCGCGCCGGTCCTCTCGGGCGCGGTGTTCGTCGGCGCGCTGGCGATGGTCGGCATCCCGCCCCTCTCCGGGTTCTTCGGCAAACTCCTCGTGTTCGACGCGGCGGTGCGGGCCGGGAACGCGGCGGCCCTCGGGGTGGCGCTCGCGGGCGCGCTCCTCACCGTCGCGTACATGTCGCGGGGCTGGAACCGCGGCTTCTGGGGCGCGCCGACGCCGCTGGTGGACCGCGCGACGCCCGACCGCGTGCTCCTCGCACTCGTCGTGGCGCTCGCGCTCGCCGTCGTCGCCATCGGCGTCGGCTTCGACCCCGTCTTCCGGGCCGCGACGGACGCGGGCGAGGCGGCGCTGGCCCGCGGCGCCTACGTCGACGCCGTCTTCGGAGGTGGCGGCGGATGAGCGACGACCGGAACCGCCAGCGGACGTGGCCCGTCGCGGGACTGGTGCTCGCCGGCCTGTGGATGCTCGTGCGCGGTCTGCCACTCGACCCGCGCGTGCTCGCCGGCGAACTCGTCTTCGGTCTCGCGGTCGGTCTCCCGACGGCGTTCGTGTTCCGCCGCCTCTACCGCGAGCGGACCGACGCCGTCCACGCCGTCCGCGCGTCGCCGTACGCGGCGCTCTACGTCGCCGTGTTCGTCTGGGAACTCGTGACCGCGAACGTCGACGTCGCCTACCGCGTGCTCGCGCCGTCGATGCCTATCGAACCCCGCGTCATCGAGGTTCCGCTGCGCGTCCAGACGGACGCCGCCGTGACGACCATCGCGAACTCCATCACGCTGACGCCGGGCACGCTCACGATGGACCACGACGAGGAGCGCAACGCGCTCTACGTCCACGCCATCGACGGCCGCGACCCCGAGTCGGTCGTCGCGCCCATCCGCCGGTGGGAGGACTACGCCCTCGTCGTGTTCGACGAGGAGATGAAGCCCGGCGACCCGGTGCCCGAGCAGGCGTCGGTGACGGACGACGGGGGTGACGAGCGTGTCGAGTGACCCGGCCTTCCTCGCGTGGGCGGTGCGGGGCGCCCTCGTCCTCGCCGCGCTGTTGACCCTGTTCGCCGCCTACCGGGTCATCCGCGGGCCGACGGTGCCCGACCGCGTGGTGGCGCTCGACACCATCGCCACGAACGTCGTCGCCATCGCGGTGCTGTTCGCCCTCGCCACCGGACAGGGCCTGTTCGTCACCGTGAGTCTGGTGCTCGCCATCATCGGCTTCATCAGCACCGTGGCCGTCGCGAAGTACGTCGTCGAGGGAGACATCATCGAGTGACCATGACCGGAACAGTTCAGGCCGCAGTCGTGACCGCGCTCGTCGTCGTCGGGGCGTTCTTCCTGCTCGTGGGGACCGTGGGTCTCCTCCGCCTGCCCGACGTGTACAACCGGATGCACGCCACGTCGAAGGCGACCACCCTCGGCGCCGCGTCCATCTTCCTCGCGGGCGCCATCTACTTCGGCGTGGGGAGCGCCGGGCCGACGTCCCTCGTCGGCATCGTGTTCCTGTTCCTCACCGCGCCGACCGGCGCGCACATGATATCCCGCTCCGCACAGCGCATGGGCTTTCCGTTCGTGGGCCGGGCGGAGTGGCCCGACGAGGAGTAGTCAGAGCTCGGCGGCGAGTTCGTCCGCGACGCGCACTCCCAGCGCGTCCTTCGACCCCTCGAACGTCGAGACGTCGTCTACCCGCACGAACAGCGCGCGCGTCTCGTCACCGCCCAGCGCACCGGCGTCGTTGGCGACGACGAACGAGAGGTCGGCCCGGGACAGCACGTCCCGCGCCGCCGCCACCAGCGCGTCGTCGTCGGCGTCGGGTTCGAGCTTGAACCCGACCACCGGCAGGTCCGGGTGGGACTCGCGCACGGCGTCGATGAGTTTCGGCGTGGGTTCGAGGTCGAGCGTGAGGTCCGTCCGACCGGAGCGAATCTTCTCGGCGCTCGGTTCGACGGTGTAGTCGGAGATGGCGGCCGCCGACACCAGCGCGTCCGCGTCGGTGGCGGCGTCCTCCACGGCGGCGAGCATCTCGGCGGCGCTTTCGACGCGACGCACGTCGGCGTAGGGCACTTCCGGACCGTCGTGGACGAGCGTCACGTCCGCGCCCCGCGCGTAGCAGGCCCGCGCGACGGCGCGACCCGTGCGGCCCGACGACCGGTTCGTCAGGACGCGCACCGGGTCCACGCGCTCGCTCGTCGCGCCGCTGGTGACGACGACGCGTCGCCCCGCCAGGGGTCGCTCGCCCGCCGCGCGCGCCGTCTCGACGGCGATGGCCTCGTCGGTGGCGATCTTGGCCTTGCCCTCTTCGAGTCGCGGGGCCACGAGCGACACGCCCCACGACTCCACGGTGTCGAGGGCGTCGAGAACCCCGGGATGGTCGTACATCGGTTCGTGCATCGCCGGCGCGACCACGACCGGTACGTCGGCGCCGAGCGCCGTCGTCGCGCAGGTCGTCACCGGCGTGTCGTCCACCGCCGCCGCCATCTTCCCGACGGTGTTGGCCGTCGCCGGCGCGACCAGCAACACGTCCGCCCACCCGCCCTCGCCGCAGAGTTCGACGTGCTCGACGCGACCGGTTATCTCGGTCACCACCGGTTCGTCGGTCGCGAACTCCACGGCCCACGGGTGGACGACCGACTGCGCGCTCCCGGTCATCACGCCGCGAACGGTCGCGCCGCGTCGACGCAGTTCGTGGGCGAGTTCGACGACGCGCACGGCGGCGATGCTCCCCGTCACCCCGAGCGCGACGTTCACGCCCGCCAGCAGGTCGGTCTCCGTCTCCATCTGTTGTCCGGCCCTTCGGCGCCCCCCCTCAAAACTCCCCCCGACGCGGGCCGCTCACTCCCCGTCCACGCTCGGGTGCTGTTCCGGCTCCTCGGGGTGGGGCGACGCGGCGTGCTCGCGCATCGCTTCGAGCGACGCCCGCTCCCGCTCGCGGTGCTCGTCGGCGTCTATCTCCTCACAGCCCGGTGGCACCTCGCGCCCGCGCCCGGTGAA
>JBDGTC010000089.1:0-237 GCA_042217215.1 Halobacteriaceae archaeon | reverse complement strand
TCGGCCTCTTCGAGGAGCGTCACGGCCACCTCGGCGCCGTGGCCCGCCGCGACGGCGGTTTGATGGGGTTTCCCCGCGAGTCGCCCCGCGGCGTACAGCCCTTCGACGCCCGTGTGTCCCCGCTCGTCCGTCTCGACGAACGTCTTGCCGCGGTCGACGATTTCGACGCCCGGCACGTCGATGTAGTCCGTCGCGTTCTTGGTCGCGCAGACGACGAACCGCGAGCGGAGGTCGTCA
>JBDGTC010000140.1:5294-22972 GCA_042217215.1 Halobacteriaceae archaeon | reverse complement strand
TGAGGTCGACCGGCGTGAACGGGACGTCCTTGAACTGCCGGATGGTGTAGTTCGTGCCGTGATCGGAGACCTCCCGCCCCAGCGTGAGCTGGGCGCGCGAGCCGTCGGGCAGCGTCGCGTCGACCTGGGGCTGTCGCTTCGAGATGCCCTTCCCGGAGCGCTGTGCGAGCTTCACGACGAAGTCGTCGAGGCGCTCCTGGCCGTGGTGGACGTTCGAGATGATCTGCTCGTAGTCGGCGTGGTAGACGAAGACGGGTGAGTTGTACCCGTCACACGAGATGTCCTCGACGTTGATGTCGTGCTTGATGCCGTCGATGCGCTCGTAGCCGATGAAGTTCCGCTTGAGCACGTAGAGGAGCTTCTCCACCTGGTACTGGGAGAGGGTCTCGCGGTCCTCCGCGAGCAGGACTGGCTCGGGCCGCGCGGAGACGTCGATCCCGGCGGAGGTCCCCCCGGTTCCGCTGGCCGCTCCCTCGCCGGGGGTCGCGCTCCCGTCGTTCCCGCTCTCCCCGGCGACGCGCTCCTCGTCCGCGCCGCCCAGGCTCGCCACCGCGCTGCGGATACGGTCGACGAACGACTGCTCACCGTTCACCGGACCCTCGTAGAGGTCGTACCGCGAGAGGAGGCGGCGCGTCTCTCGCTCGATGACGTTCCGTCGCTCGGAGGGGTCGCCCTCCACGACGACCTCCTCGCTGGAGTACTTGATGGCGTTGCGCAGTTTCTCCGTGATGAACTCCTGCAGTTCCCGCTCGACCTCCGTGCGGTACGGCTCGATCATGTAGTACTTCTTCTCGTTTTCCCGCACCGAGTGGAAGATGACGACGAAGGCGTAGGGCTTGTTCACCCAGTAGCGGTCGACCTCGCGGAAGTGCCGTTTCTTCTCCATCGAGACCGCCTTCTCGAGGTCGTACCGGTTCACCAGGGTCGTGTTCCCGTGGACGTCCGTGAAGAAGGCGTCCTCGTCGAACGCCTCGACGTCCGCCTCGTCGACGTCGTCGAGCGAGGCGACCTCGTCGGGGCGGAGATCGGAGAGGACGTCGACGGTACGGCGGTCGGTCAGCTGTCTACCCCGGTCGGCTGTCCCCGCCGCCGCGGCGACCCGTTCCCGGGCGTCGTCCGGGTCGAAGCCGAGGTACGCCGCGGGGTCGAACTCCACGACCTCGCCGCCCTCACGCGGCGGATTGCCGTCGGCGTCGTAGTAGTACTCCTCCTTGAAGTCCTCCCACGTGTACTCGCCCACCGAGACCCTCGCCCCGGACTCGTCCGCCCCCGCGTTCTCCGACCCCGGCGGGAGCGCCCCCTCCTCCTCGGTCTCCGCCTGGTCCGTGGCCATCTTGCTTTGGCATCCACGAAGGATAGAAAAAAGCTTGCGGTGATTTCGCGAGAAAAGGTGAAGGAAGAAACCCGTCAGTCCTGACAGCAGCCGCCGGCCTCGCCGCCGAAGTCGACCGCCAGCGGGTCGGAGACGGCGCGGTTCAGCTCCTCGAGCCGGTCGCGGAGCCGGTCGCGCGCCTGGAGGAACGCCGCCATCGTCGGATCCGCGTGGAGGGCCTCCTGCGCGCGCCGGAGTTCCTCTGCGTCCTCACGGGTGGCGGTCCCCTGCTGGCGTTCGGCCGCGAACTCCTCGCGGCGGCGCTCGAACGCGGCGATCTGCTCCTGGAGGTCCTCGTCGGCCGCGACCGCGGCACGCGCCCGCTCGAACGCGCGGTAGACCGGGAGCCCGGCGATCGCCTCGCCCAGCTCGGCCGCGAGGGCGTCGACGTCGGCGTCGGGCGGATCCTCGGCTCCGGCGTCGCGCTCACTCGGCTCGGCGTCCTCGCCGCTCCCCTCGAGGTCCAGGGGACTCGGGTCCAGGCTCATGGCCCCAGCCAGGCCCGCAAGGACCAAAGGACTGCCGGACCCGCACCGCCGCGCGCTGTCCGTGACCCCTCACCAGTTGGGACCGCGCGCGCCGACATCTCGTGGTCGTCTCCGCTGCCGACGCGGGCAGCCCACGCGAGCGGGGGGAGAATCGGACGCCCCGGCACGTATCACCAGACGGCCGGAGGGGAGCGGATGAACTTTTTCGAGCCCTCTCGATCGGTCGTGAAAGGTCCTCGTTCCTCCTCCAAACGCGTGAAAGCGGTCGAAAACAGCACAACCGTCGGCCCACTATATGTGGCCGGCTCTCGTGACGTTGAATCGGGAACAGCAATGTCGAACGCGTCCTCCAACGTTCAGACCGAATCGCCCGGCGCGTGGCCGGAGCCCCGGGCGGTCGCGACCGTCGCCCGCCGCACCGTGGCCACCCCGCTCCAGTTCGTGGGCTTCTGGGCGGCCGTCGCCCTCCCGTTCCTCTACCTTCCCCTGGTCGTCGACGGCTTCCGGGGCGGCGAGGGGACGGTCTTCCTCGGGCTCCTCTGTGCCAACTTCGCGGGTCTCGTCCTCGGGCGTGGTTACCAGCAGGACTGACACGCCACGCCGCCGGTCCCCGGAGACGCCCCTCTCAGAACCACAGCTGCACCGCCGGCCGAAGCGGCGACGTTAAGCGACTGTAGTCGGTACGAGACGGCAATGAGCCACGACGAGGTCCGCGACGGATCCGCGGACCGGAGAGAGCACGCCGGCGACCTGCGGAAGACCGGCATGCGCCTGAAACACGACCGCGAGTGGGACTACGAGCTGGAGCGCATCGTCGAGCACGTCGAGGAACACGACGCGGAGACGGTGGGGGTGCAGTTCCCGGAGGGACTGAAGCGCCGCGCCCCCGCGGTCGCCGACGACCTCCGCGCGCTCCTCCCCGACGTCCGGGTTCTCATCTCGGGGCAGCCCTGCTACGGTGCCTGCGACCTCGACACGGAGCTGATGCGGCGGTGTGACTCCTTCGTCCACTTCGGCCACTCGCCGATGAAGACCTCCGAGAAGATCGTCTACGTGCCGCTGTTCTCGAACGTCGACGTCGTCCCCATCGTCGAGGAGGCCCTCGACACCCTCGCGCCACCCGCGGAGGAACCCGACGTCGGGCTGGTCACGACGGCCCAGCACATGAACCGCTTCGACGCGATGCGCGAGCGTCTCGAGACCGAGGGGTACACGGTCCACGTTCGCCGCGGCGACGAGCGGCTGACCCACGAGGGACAGGTGCTCGGCTGCAACTACGCGTCCGCGGACGTCGACGCGCCCCAGGTGCTGTACGTCGGCGGCGGGAAGTTCCACCCGCTCGGTCTCGCGATGGAGCACAGAGAGAAGCGCGTCGTCATCGCCGACCCCGTGAACAACGTGGTCCGCGTCGCCAACCCCGAGCAGTTCCTCAGGCAGCGCTACGCCGCGGTCCACTCGGCGATGGACGCCGAGGACTGGGGCGTCATCTTCTGTACGAAGATCGGGCAGGGCCGCTGGGACGCCGCGGAGGAGATCGTCGAGGACAACGACGACGCCTACCTCATCACGCTCGACGAGGTCACGCCGGACCGGCTCACCAACTTCGGGTTCGACGCGTACGTCAACACGGGCTGTCCGCGGATCACGACCGACGACGGCCCGCAGTTCAAGCAGCCGCTCCTGACGCCCGGGGAGTACGAGATCGCGGTCGGCGACAAGCCCCTCGAGGAGCTCTCCTTCGATACGTTCCACGGCACCTGGTAGGATGGACCGTCGCACCCTCGAGCGCCGGCTCGAGGACGTCCGGGGGTTCGCGGACCCGGACGTGGCCCGCGAGCAGTACCGCACCGACCCCGCTGTCGCCGCCCACCTCCTCCACCGCGCCGCGATGGCGGGTGATCTCGCCGGGCGGACCGTCGTCGACCTCGGCGCGGGCACGGGGATGCTCGCCGTCGGTGCGGCGCTGCTCGGCGCCCGGCGGGTCGTCGCCCTCGAGGTGGACCCCCCTGCGGTCGCCGTGGGGCGGGAGAACGCCGCACGACTCCTGAATGGGGGAGCCACGCGAGGCGGCGGGCCGGCCGCGGACGCGACCGTCGAGTGGGTGCTCGCGGACGCGGCCGCGCTCCCGCTCTCCCTCGGCGGGGTCACGGTTCTCGCGAACCCACCGTTCGGCGCCCAGGACGGTCACGCGGGGGCCGACCGGCCGTTCCTCGACGCGGCAGCGGCGATCGCGGCGGTCTCCTACACCGTCCACAACGCCGGCAGCCGCGACTTCGTCGAGGCGTACGCCGGCGAGCGGGGCGGGGCGATCGAGGCGGCGTTCGCGCTGCGCCTGGACGTCGCCCGGCAGTTCGACTTCCACGACGCGAAGACCGAGACGGTCCCGGCCGAAGCCTACCGCATCGAGTGGGCGTAGGCACCGCCCGGGCACGACCTGCACTCAGTCCCGCCCGGACCGTTCGGCGACCGGAACGCGCGTCCCGTCGACCGCGGCGCGGAGCGTCCCGTCGGTGCGCTGGAAGCGGATGCCGCCGACGGTGACGGCGTCGCCGGGGGCCGGAATCGGCGCCGTCCCGAGCGTCTGGTTCGCCCGCGTGACGACGACGGTGAACCCGCCGGTCGCGGGACGGACGGTGACGTTCCGGTTCGCGAGCACGACCCCGGCGGTGGCCGGACCGCTCGCGAACACGGTCCGGAACGCCCCGTCCGGCGGCCGGAGGTCGACGCGGTACGTCGAGCCCCCGCGGAGGAGGGACCACCCGACGCGACGGACGCCGACCCGCTCGCGCCAGCCGATGCCGCCGACCGAGACGCTCACGCGCCCGCTGTGGGCCAGGCGGCCGGGGGACACCGCGCGCAGCCACACCTCCCGGGCGTCGGAGGTCACGATGACGCCACCGGTGACGACGCGTGTCGACTCCCCGAGGACGGTCTCCTCGAGGACGGTGCCGTCGAAGATGGTCGTCTTCGGGCGCGTGACGCCCTCCGCGTACGTCACGGTGTAATCCCGGACCGTCACCGCGCCGTCCACGGCCGGCGGGCCGTCGACGGTCGTCGCGTTGACCGGAACGGCGACCACCGCCATCACGAGGAGGGGCAGACAGAGCGCGAGTGTGGCGACGGTCCGGCGCGTGGGGAGCGGGCTCTCGCCTGACCGGTCCGCGCCGGACGGCACGGGGGCGGACCCGTCCCCGTCGCTCCCTCCGGACCCGGTCCCGCCGGCACCGCGCTCCCCCCGGGCGCCCCGGAGCGGACGGTCGGTCGCCCGCACCGCGACGGCGATGAGGGCCCCGAGTGTGAGGATCATACCCAGGCCGGCCGCGCGGTGGAGCACGTAGCTGTCGGCGCCGCGGATGTACCACACCGCCCAGAGCGGCGAGAGCAGGGTGCCGAACGCGGCCGTGGCCCCGGCGACGCGGAGCGCACTCGGTCTCGAAACCCGCTCGCGGCGGTGGACAACGAGCACGAGGCCGAGCAGCGCGCCCAGGAGGAACCCGAGCAGGTGCCCCTGCACCGCGATGTCGACGAACCACGGCGTCACGAACTGGGAGGAGGCCTCGACGTCCGCGATGGGCGACCGCCAGGCGTCGTAGGTCAGGTCGACGAGTCGCTCCGCCAGGACGGCGAGGAGCGTGCCGACGGGGTAGCGCACGATGGCGAACCCCGCGAACGCGTACACCACCCCGGAGAAGCCGACCATCGGGCCCCAGTGGAACGCGCTGGTGAGAAGTCCCGCGACCAGCACGCCGGCGGGGAACGCCACGAAGGCCCGCACGTACGGGTTGGTGCGCCACGACGCGAACGACGTCGCCCCGCGGGTGCGCGGGTAGTGACTCCACGCGGACTCCGCGAGGGATCCCAGCACGAGCGTCCCGAGCAGGTTCCCGGTGAGGTGGCCCGCGCCCTGGTGGGAGAACGCCGCGAGCGCGACGCCGACGGGCGCGAAGTAGGACCACGAGTAGAAAGGGACGACGAGCGGGTCGTGCCAGCGCTCGAACCCGCCCTGGAGGACGCCGTAGACGAGGAGCACGAGCGTCGCCGACGCGAGCGTCCCCCACGGGACGCCCAGGAGGAGGCGGCTGCGGGCGCGCGCGACCCACCGACCGCCGGGCCGGTCGAGCGCGACGACGACGGCGAGCGCGAGGAGGAGGGCGAGGACGACGCCAACCCGGAGCATCGCCTCGAGACCGAGACCCGGCACGAGCATGGCGCGAGCAGGGGCCGGCGAGGACAAAAAGACGGCGGGGCGCACCGTCGCGGGGCGGTCCCGGTGGCCGGGGCGGCCCGGGCGGGTCGAAACGTTGAAACTCGGGGCCGCGAACACTCACCTATGGACCTGCGGGTCATCGACCACACCGACGAGGAGCTCACCATCGAGGTCGCGGGGGAGGACCACACGTTCATGAACGTGCTGAAGGGGGCGCTCCTCGAGACCGAGGGCGTCGTCACGGCCACCTACGACATGAACCCGGAGCAGTCCGGGGGCCAGACGGAGCCCATCCTCTCGGTCAAGACCGACGGCACCGACCCACTCGACACGGTGGAGTCGGCCGCCGGCCGCATCAAGGAGCAGACGACGGCGTTCCGCGAGGCGTTCGAGGCCGCGGTCTGAGCGACCGGTTCCGGAACGGCGGGTACCACCGACCCCGGGACCTGTCGACGCCGACACACTCTTTGCGCCACGGGATGGACCACCAGCCGGGCGAAGCGTCGACACCCTCCGACGCATCGGTGTGCTCGCGGGGACGGCGATACTCGGCGTCAGCGCGCTGCTGCCAGCGACGAGCCGGAGACCGCGGTGGGAGCCTGAACACGGTCCCGGCCGTCGCGCCGACGGACGTACCGGCCGCGGGACCGCCGGCCAGCGTGACCCCCATCGTCGGCGCGTTCGCCGCTGTCCTCGTCGTCGTGGGCCTCGCGACCGCCGGGTGGACGCCGGCGGGCCGGCGGGTCGCGGGAGCCGCCGGCGCCGTCGTGTTACTCACACAGGGATACGCCTACTGGGGCTTCCTCTCGGAGAGCTGCCAGTCCCCGGCGTCCGGCACCGCCGTTGCACTCGCCGGCGGGTTCGTCGTCCTCGCGTCGGTACTCGTTCCCGGCCCCGTCCGAAGCAGGGAGTCCCGTTCCGGCTGAGTGTAGAGCGTCTGGGGTTCGGTCCGGCCCCGCTCCCGCCGACTACAGGTTCGAGGCGTGCGCGCCGCCGTCGATGGGGATGGCGGCCCCGTCGACGTACCGCGACCGCTCCGAGGAGAGAAAGGCGACCACCTCGCCGAGGTCCATCGGGTCGCCGACGAAGCCGACAGGGATGTCGTCGGCGCGGGCCTCGCGGGCCGCCTCGTAGGAGTCGAACTCGCCGCGCTCCACGGCGTCCTCCATCAGCTCCTGGATGCGCGGGGTCTCGTGGGCCCCGGGGAGGACCGCGTTCGAGCGCACCTCCGGCGCCAGCTCCTCCGAGAGCACCTTCTCCAGGCCGATGACGGCCATCCGCACCGAGGAGGAGAGCGTGATGTTCGTGGCGGCCTCCTTCACGGTGCGGGAGGTGACGGTGACGATGGTGCCGCCGCCGTCGGCCGCGAGGGGCTCGCTCGCCGCGCGGACGGTGCGCACGACGCTCATCACGAGCAGGTCGAAGGCGTCGTACCAGTCCTCGTCGGTTGTGTCGGCGAAGCCGCCCGGCGGGGGCCCGCCCGTCGACGTGACGAGGTGGTCGAGGCGACCAAACTCCCCGAGGGCCCGCTCGACGAGCACCTCGCCCGCGTCGGGGTCGGTGAGGTCGGTCGGCTGCCCGACGACGGTGACGCCGGGCGCCGCCGCCTCGCGCACCTCGTCGACGGCCGCCGCGAGGCGCTCCTCGTCGCGACCGTTGAGGACGACGTCACACCCCTCGCGGGCGAGCGCCGTCGCCGAGGCCTTCCCCAGTCCCGAACTCGATGCCGTCACCAGCGCCGCGTGGCCGTCGAAGCCGAGGTCCATCGACCGTAGCTCGAGTCGGCCGTACAAAAAGGGCGTGGAGGTGACGGGTCGCCCGGGGGTCGACCAGCCGGGACCGGTCGCTCAGCGCCGGACCGGGACGCCGTGCTCGTCGAGGTACGCCTTGCACTCCTCGATGGAGTACTCGCCGTAGTGGAAGATGCTGGCGGCGAGGGCCGCGTCGGCACCGGCCTCGAAGGCCGCGAGCATGTGCTCGGGAGAGCCACACCCCGACGAGGCGATGACCGGGGTCGAGACGGCGTCACACACCGCCTCGAGGAGCGGCACGTCGTAGCCCGCCTTCGTCCCGTCCATGTCGATGGAGTTGACGAACAGCTCCCCCGCGCCGCGCTCCTCGGCCTCGGCGGCCCAGGACACGACATCGAGGCCGGTGCCCTCCCGCCCGCCCTTCACCGTCGCCTCGAACCAGCACGGCTCGCCGTCGACCGTGGCGTAGTGCTCGCCCGCCTCGTCGAAGCGCCGGCGCGCGTCGACGCTGATGACGATGCACTGGCTGCCGAAGGAGCGGGCGCCCTCGGTGACGAGGTCGGGTCGCTCGATCGCGCCGGTGTTGATCGAGACCTTGTCCGCGCCGGCCCGCAGCGTCTCCTTCACGTCCTCGCGGGTCCGGATGCCGCCCCCGACGGTGAGCGGGATGAACACCTCGTCGGCGACGCCCTCGACGACGTCGAGCATGGTCTCCCTGCCCTCCGCCGAGGCGGTGATGTCGAGGAAGACGAACTCGTCGGCGCCGGCCTCGTCGTACCGGCGCGCCATCTCGACGGGGTCGCCGGTGTACTCCAGGTCCTCGAAGTTCGTCCCGGTGTAGACCGCGGCGTTGCCCTCCTCGTCGAGGTCGACGTCGATGCAGGGGATGACGCGCTTCGTGAGGGCCACGGGTGGACGCCCATTCTCCGCCGAGCACTAAAACGACCCCGGCTCGCACCTGGAGCCCCAGATACCACGCTACCGAGACACCCACGTATATCACCCTACCCCAGGTATGGCGCTCACGACGGAGCGCCGCCTCTCCCCGACCATGGACCGCCCACGCCTCGACCTCGACTGGTGGAGCGACATCGTGACCCTCGTCCTGGGCGCGCTCCTGGTCGCCAATCACCTCGCTCTCATCCACCGCTTCCGATCCCTGGCCTTCGTCCGGCAGGACACGGCCTTCTTCGTCTGGTCCGGCGCGCAGGTCGCGAGCGGCCGCCTCCCGTACGTCGACTACTGGGACATCAAACCCCCGGCGATCCACGAGCTCATGGGCCTGCTCGGGCTCGTCGCGGGCGGCGACCTGCAGGTCCTCGCGGCGCTGGGACTGCTCACCTCGATCACCGCGGTGGGGGGTCTCGTCTATCTCCTGGCGCGGACGACATACACCGTCACGGAGAGCGAAGTCGCCGCGTTCGCCGCGGCCCTCTCGCCGCTCGTCCTGCGTGAGTTCTATCTGAGCGCCGTCATGGACGTCCGGGTCCAGGTGTTCACGGCGCTGTTCACGGTCGTTCCGCTCTCCCTGTTCGCCCACGGACGTGAGGGGCCAGCGGTCGGGGCTGCAGCGCTCTCCGCGGCGTTCTGGCAGCCCGGCATCGGAATCGTCGCGGTGACGATGTACGGTGCGTGGCGCCGCGGGGCTCTCCGCAGTGGCGTGGTGTGGCTCGCCGGCGTCACCGCGGTCGTCCTCGCCCCGTTCCTCGCTCGCGGGACCCTCGATCCGGTCTTCGCTCAGACCGTCCTCGCGCCCCTCCTCATCGAGCGCCAGGAGCCCCTCATCGCGGTACTGGTGGTCCTGACGGAGTCGCTGGGGCTGGGCATCGTCGTTCTGGTGGTCGCGGGCGCCGCGATCGTCCTCGACCGACGCGTCGAGCACACCATCCCCCGGACGACGGTCGCCGTGATCGTCGGGAGCTTCGCGTGGTACGTCGGGTACGTCGCGCTCGTCTCCCTCGACGGTCCCGTCGACCTGCTCCCGCTGCTGGCGGTGAGTGGGCTCTGTGTCGGGCTCACGGTCGGCATCCTCCCGGCCGAACTCGCGGACCCCGAAGGGCGGTTCGCGGTCGATCCGCGGCGGGTGGTCGTCGGCACCCTGCTCCTCGCCGTCGCTCTGGAGTTGCTGTGGCTGCGGAACTGGCCGTACGGGATGGAGCCCGGCCACACACCCGTCGGGACGTACCTCGACGCGACTGGCTGTCACGTGCGGAACTCCCACCAGGAGCGGTGGTGGATCGACGTCGTCCAGTCGTCTCCCTACATCGAGCACTGTGGCGACGTCGACGTGACCGGGATCATCTGGTCGACGGTGCGCGCGGCGTTCGGCGTGCGGTGACCGTCCTGACGGAGCGAGTCCCCCGGCTCGCGTCCGACACAGCAAAGTGACGGGTCACCGTACCCCGACCATGAGTGACCACGACGCCGACCGCGACGAGGACGAAGCCACAGATGGCCAGCACGACCTGGGCCACGACGGCGAGGACCAGGAGAGTCACGACCACGAGGACCAGCATAGTCAGGACCACGACGACCACGATAGCCACGATCAGGACGATCACGGCCACCACGGGACGGAGAGCTACCGAGAGCAGTCCGGCGAGACCCGGACGACGGCGCCACAGCAGCCGTTCACCACGCGACAGGCTCTGATCGGCGGTGCCGTCACCGCGGTCGGCCTCGTCGTCGCGTTCCTCGTTCCCTTCTTCCTGGCCTGAACGCACTGGCCTGCCGTCCTAACCACCACGGGGACAACGTGCAGCCGGTCCCAGTCAGTCCAGCGCCGGCCCGAGCACGTCGCGCCGGTCGGCGACCTCGTCGGCGTCGAGCGAGACGGCCTCGCCCTCGGCCTCGAGTGAGAGGACCGGGAGGTTCGTCGCCTCGCCGAGCGTCGTGACCGGCGCGACGCCCGCGAAGGCCTCGCGCACGGCGTCGGGGTCCGTGGTCTCGACGACCGCGCGCCCCGGCGCCTCAGAGAACGCGGCTGGCAGCGACGGGAGCGTGGCGTTCAGGCCGGCGTCGCCGACCATCTCCGCCAGCGTGACCGCCACGCCGCCGTCGCTCACGTCGTGGACGGCGAGTGCGTGGTCGGCGCGCGCCACCGCGGCGAGGGTCTCGACGACGGCGCCGGGGTCCTCGGGGAGCGCGGGGAACGCGTCGGCGCCGCCCTCGCGGGCGAGGAGTTCCGAGCCACCGAGAGCCTCGCGGTGGCCGCCGACGAGGAGGACGGTGCCGTCGCCCTCGAGAGCGGTGCCCGGCGCGTCGAGGCCCTCGCGGGTGCCGACCATCGCCACCGTCGGCGTCGGCGGGATGGGGCCGGCGGCGGAGTCGTTGTACAGCGAGACGTTGCCGCCGACGACGGGCACGTCGAGTGCGGCACAGCCGTCCGCGAGGCCGTCCACCATCGCAGCGAAGCCGCCGTACACCTCGGGCGTCTCGGGGTTCCCGCCGTTGAGGCAGTCGACCGCCGCGAGCGGGTCGGCGCCGACGGCCGCGAGGTTGGTCGCGTTCTCGAGGGCGACGGCGCGGGCGCCGTCGTACGGTGCGGCGTCGGTCCAGTTCGGGCTCGCGCCCGCGGAGAGTGCGAGGCCCGCGGGCGCCTCGTCGGCACCGCGGCCCTCGCGGATGGCGAGGAGGGCGGCGTCCGCGCCGGGCCGGACCGCGGTGCGCGCGCCGACCTCGTGGTCGTACTGTCGGTAGACCCACCGCTTGCTCGCGGTCGTCGGGCTGGCGAGGACCGACCCGAGGGCCGCGTCGAGGGCGACGTCGGGGTGGTCGGTCGCGGGCTGGTCGGGGACGGCGCCGCGCTCGAGGTCGTTCGTGGGGGCGCCGTCGGCGAGGAGGTCGGCGGGGGCGTCGACGACCGTCTCGCCCTCGAAGGTGCAGACGTACCGGCCGTCGTCGGTGACGGTGCCGACCACGGAGCAGCCGAGGTCGAAGCGCTCGGCGACCGCGCGGACGTCCTCGACGTCCCCGGGGGCCACCTCGTAGCACATGCGCTCCTGGGACTCGGCGAGGAGGATCTCGAGGGCGTTCATCCCCGGCTCGCGCTGGTGGACGGCGTCGAGCTCGATCGCGGCGCCGGTGCCACCGATGGCGGCCATCTCGCAGGTCGCGCCGCCGAGCCCGGCCGCACCGAGGTCCCGTGCCGCCGCGACGAGGTCGCGCTCGAGCAGGACCTCGCTCGCCTCGATCAGGAGCTTCTCGGTGTAGGGGTCCCCGACCTGGACGGCGGGGCGGTCCTCGGTCTCCGCGTCCTCGGAGAGGTCCTCGCTGGCGAAGCTCGCGCCGCCGAGGCCGTCACGGCCGGTGGCGTTGCCGACGAGGACGAGCCGGTTGCCGGGCGTCGTCGCGCCCGCACGAACGAGGCGCTCGTCGTCGAGGAGGCCGACGCAGGCGACGTTCACGAGCGGGTTGCCCTCGTAGTCGTCGTGGAACGCCGTCGAGCCCGCCACCGTCGGGACGCCGATGGCGTTGCCGTAGTCGCTGATGCCCTCGACGACGCCGTCGAGCAGGTACCGGGAGTGCTCGCGGTCGAAGTCACCGAAGTACAGCGAGTCCGCGAGCGCGACGGGGTAGGCGCCCATCGAGATGATGTCCCGGACGATGCCGCCGACGCCGGTGGCCGCGCCGTCGTAGGGGTCGACGTACGAGGGGTGGTTGTGGCTCTCGACGCCGAGCGCGAGGTAGGTGTCGTCGTCGGTCTCGGGGACCGAGACGACCGCCGCGTCGTCGCCCGGACCGACCACGACCTGCTCGCCCGCGGAGTCGAACGCCGAGAGGAGGGGTCGCGAGGAGCGGTAGGCGCAGTGCTCGCTCCAGAGGTTCTCGAAGAGGGTGGCCTCCGCGCGCGTCAGCTCGCGGCCCAGCGCGTCGCTGACGAGGTCGCGGTCGGCCGCTGCCAGGGCCATACGACGGCTGGCCGCGCCGTGAAGTTAACCGTACCGTCACGGCGGCGACCGGACCGTCACGGCGGCGACCGGACCGTCACGGCGACGGACTGCGGTGGCGCGCCCGCCGGTGTCACCGTGGGGGAACACAGGCGGGACGGCGACGCGGGACCGGGGTCCTTTTCTACGGACGGGGCCAAGCGCCGCCCGTGCTGACGGCCGAGCTCCACAGCCACTCCGCGCTGTCCCACGACGGACGGGACCCGGTCGACCTGCTCCTGGAGCAGGCCCGGACCGTCGGGCTCGACGCGCTCGCCGTGACCGACCACGACGCCATCGACGCCAGCCTGGAGGCGGCCGAGCGCGCCGCGGACTACGGCTTGCTGGGCATCCCGGGCGTCGAGGTGACGAGCGCGGCCGGGCACGTCCTCGCGCTCGGCGTCGAGGAACTCGTGCCGGCGGGACTGCCCTTCGACGAGACCGTCGAGCGGATCCGCGACGCCGGCGGCGCCGCCGTGGTTCCTCACCCGTTCCAGCGGACCAGAAGCGGCGTCGCCGCGAACGTCACCCGCGCACAGCTCGCCGACGTCGACGCGATCGAGGTCTACAACTCCCGCCTGCTCACGGGGCGCGCGAACCGGAAGGCGCGGAACTTCGCCGCCGAACTCGACATCCCGATGACCGCGGGGAGCGACGCCCACATCGCGGAGATGGTCGGCCAGGCGCCGACCGCCCTCGACGTCGAGACGCGGGACGTGTCGGGCGTCGTCGACGCCATCCGCGCCGGACGGACCGAGTTCCAGGGCAAGCGCACCCCCTGGCACATCAGCCTGCGGCAGGCCGCGGGCGGCGTGCGCCGGCGCGTCCACCACCGCGTCGACGCGCTCCTGTGACAGACGGACCGGACCGGCGGGAGCCCGACGCGACGTCCCGGGACCAAACCGACCTGGACGGTGCCGACGGCGCGACGGTACGGGCCGCCCTCGAGACCGGTGATCCCCTCCCCGGCACCAGCGGGTTCGCCGGTGCGCTCGAGGACGCGCTGGTCCGGGACGTGCTGGGCCGGCGGCCGGTGTACTACGACGCGGCCGACGGCGACGGGGACGGCGACACGACGTCCGCCGGCGGTGTCCCCGACGACCAGCCGTGGGCGTTCTGCCCCGCGGATCTCCAGGATCCCACGCTCCTCCCAGCGGGGAGCCGCCTCGCCGACGGGACGGTCGAGCGCGTCTGGACGCTCCCGGACGCTGCCCCAGCGGCCCGGCCCCGCGCGCTCGTCTCCCGACTGCGGGAGACGCTCGAGGGCGTCGTGTCGGGGCTCGACCCGGACGGCCACGCCGTCGCGTTCTCCGGCGGCGTCGACTCAGGCATCGTCGCGGCGCTCGCCGGTGACACGGGGGAGACCGCGGGAGAGCAGCCGCCACTGTACGTCGCCAGCTTCCCGGACGGCCGGGACCTGGCCGCCGCGCGCGAGGCCGCAGCGGCGATGGGGCGGGACCTCCACGAGGTGACGCTCACGCTCGACGCGCTGGAGGACGCGGTCCCGCGGCTCGTGCGGGCGACGGGCCGGACCGACCCGATGGACCTCGCCATCGCGGCTCCGCTTCACCTCGTCGCGGAGCGCGTCGCAGCCGACGGGTTCGACCGGCTCGCGCTCGGCCAGGGGGCCGACGAGCTGTTCGGCGGGTACGAGAAGGTCGCCCGGGCCGACGAGCGGGTGACCGCCGACACGGTCCGCGGCGCCCGCGACGAGGTGCTCGGTTCCCTCGCCCGGCAGCTCCCGCGGGACGTCTGTGCGGTCCGGGCCGCCGGCGTCGAGCCCGTGACGCCCCTGCTCCACGACGACGTCGTCCGCCTCGCCCGGCAACTCCCGACCGGCCTCCTCGTGGACGACCGGGGCACGCGGAAGGTCGCGCTCCGCCTCGCCGCGCGGGCGTGGCTCCCCCACGACGTCGCCTTCCGCGAGAAGACCGCCATCCAGTACGGCAGTCAGGTCTCGCGCGAGCTGGACCGGCTCGCGCGGCGGGCCGGGTTCAAGCGGCGGATGGACGACCACGTGGAGCGGTACGTGCGGTCTCGCGTGAGGTAGCGGGCGAGGGGACTCGGCTACCCGTCGGCGTCGACAGCGGCCTCGATGGCCCGGCGGCCCAGCGTGGCGACGTCGTCGGCGAGGTGGTCGCCCTCGTCGAGCGCCGCCGCGGTGAACCACTCCCACGCGGAGCGAGGCGCCTCGTCGGGCGCGGGGTCGATTGCCCGCGTCTCGGCGGTGCCGAAGTAGACGAAGTCGACGTGCTGGTGGCCGACCTCGCCGTCGGCGACGTTGATGTCCTCCAGGAGGAGCGCGTCGGGTTCCGGGAGGGCACGGGCGGTCGCCGAGGAGAGGTCCGCCGCGTCGGCGTTGAGCGTCACGTCGAGGCCGGTCTCCTCGCGGACCTCGCGGCGGGCGGCCTCCGGCGGCGTCTCGCCGCGGTCGACGTGCCCGCCCGGGGGAAGCCACATCCCGAGGCCGTCGTGCTCGTGGAGGCACACGGCGCCGTCACAGACCGGGTAGACCGTCGCGACGAAGTGGCGGGTGCGTTCCATGGGGGCTGCGGACCCCGCAGGCTATTAGGGTCCGCGGATGGGCGGTGTGGTCCTCATCCGTTTCGATCGAGCCCACCTGTCTCCACCGTGAACTGGAACCACCGCTGGGGGCTCGTTGGTTCCCTGGGCGCGCTGGGGACGGCGGTCTGCTACGCGGCGTGGCGCAACGCCGGCATTCTCTTCGGGCCGCGGCCCGGTCCCGGACCGACGTCACCGCTCGGGGGATTCCACCTCGGCCCGGGGGCCGGAATCGTGCACGGCGACGGTGCCGTGCGCTACACGAACGCCCACCTCGTGTTCGGCCTCGTGAGCGCCCCGGGACTGGGACTGCTCGCACTCGGCGCCGTCCCGGCGGTGAGCGGCCTCCGCGGGGACCCGCGGGTGGCAACCCTGCTGGAGGCGCTCTTGAGTACCGCGAAGAACTGACCGACGCCCGAGGGGCGAGTCGCCGTGCCGTCCCGTCAGCTCAGACTTCCATCGTGAGCTCGCCCTCGGCCTCGAGGAGCTCGTGGTACCGGTTGCGGATGGTGACCTCGGAGATGTTTGCCACCTCGCTGACGTCGTTCTGGGTCACCTTCTCGTTGGTGAGGAGGGAGGCGGCGTAGACGGCCGCGGCGGCGAGACCGACCGGGCTCTTGCCGCTGTGGATGCCCTGCTCCTTCGCGGTGGTGAGGAGCTCGCGGGCGCGGCGGGTGGCCTCCTCGCTGAGGCCGAGCTCCGAGGCGAACCGCGGCACGTAGCTCGCGGGGTCGGCCGGCTGGACCTCGAGGCCGAGCTCGCGCACGACGTAGCGGTAGGTGCGGGCGATCTCGTCCTTCTCGACGCGGCTCACGTTCGCGACCTCGTCGAGGCTCCGCGGCGTGTTGGCCTGCCGCGCGGCGGCGTACAGCGAGGCCGTCGCGACGCCCTCGATGGAGCGCCCCGGGAGGAGGTCCTCGTCGAGGGCACGGCGGTAGATGACGGAGGCCGTCTCGCGGACGTTCTCCGGGAGGCCGAGCGCGCTCGCCATCCGGTCGATCTCGCCGAGGGCCTGCTTGAGGTTGCGCTCCTTGGAGTTCCGGGTGCGGAAGCGCTCGTTCCAGGTGCGCAGGCGCTGCATCTTCTCGCGCTGCCGGGGGTTGAGTGACTTGCCGTAGGCGTCCTTGTCCTGCCAGCCGATGTTCGTGCTCAGTCCCTTGTCGTGCATCATCGTCGTCGTCGGGGCGCCGACGCGTGACTTCTCGTCTTTCTCCTGGGCGTCGAAGGCGCGCCACTCGGGCCCGGGGTCGATCCCCTCCTCCTCGACGACGAGCCCGCAGTCCTCACAGACCGTCTCCGCGCGCTCCTCGTCGTGGACGAGGTGGCCGCCACACTCCGGGCAGGTCGTCTCGCTCTCTTCTTCCTCCTCCGATTCGTCCCGTTCGCTCGTGTAAGTCCTGATCGTTGTGTCGCTCATGGTGTGTTACGGGGCCCTCGCCGGGGTGGGTAGGTCGTCCCGAAAATCCCGGAGGCACCGGTTCCTAACTATCTGTTAGTCCGTAAGAGTTATAAACCTTTCGCCAACCTGGTTCGGGTCACCCGCGGGATTTCGACGGGTGCCCCGGGCACGAAATCGCCGTCAGTCCCACGTGATCCAGGCGAGAAAGAGGAGGGCCCCGGTCGTGAGCACGCGCAGGAGCATCATCGCGAGCCCCCGGCTCCCCACCATCTGGTGTTTGAACCACTCGTGGAGGCTCGGGTCCATCGTGAAGTAGTAGAGGGCGAGGCCGTTCTCGGCGAACATGAGCGCGGCGAACACGAGGAGGCCCAGGGCGTGTTTCGATCCGAGTCGCCGGTAATTTCGCGCCCAGATGCTACCCAGTCCCAGGAGGAGCACGACGTTGACGAGGGCAGCAAGGCGGGTGATGTCGAACCACAACCCCATCGGCACGGATATTGGACTGGCGGCCAATATAGTTATTCCCGATTCGGGCCCGGATCGCGGGATCAGTCCACCTGCTCGAGTATCTCCTCGATCGTGTCCCAGTGCTCGCGGGCGCGATCGGAGACCAGGTAGACGGCGCCGTACTCGTCGCCGCTGCGTTCGACCACGTCGTTCTCCAGCAGGACGTCGAGGTGGTGGCGGACGGTCTTGTAATCGAGGTCGAGGTCCTCGGCGAGCTGGTTGGCGTTCCGGGGCCGTTCGTCCAGCGCCCGGAGGATGCGGACGCGGTTCTCGCCCCCCCGCGTCCCGGTCAGCACGTACCAGAGGACGCCCTCCATCGGGTCTGCCTGACACGCTCCCCCGACGTAAGCCCACCGGGTAGCGGAAACCCGTGCTGGGGGCGGATTCCAGGCTTCAGACCGTGAAGAGATGACCCTCCTCGGGGACCGCGAAGAGACCCATTCGAGCGCCAGCGTCGAGCCAGG
>JBDGTC010000140.1:0-5284 GCA_042217215.1 Halobacteriaceae archaeon | reverse complement strand
CGTTCACCAAATCGTCCCGTTCGCGGAAGTGTCGACCGTCCTCCAGGTAGGAACGGGCCATTCCCTCGAAGTCCCGCGCCGCCTCGCCCAGGGGCGTGTCTCCCGGGGGAAGCGTCTCCGCCGACTCGAGGGCGTCCGCGAGTAGACCCTCGTAGCGCTCGACCTTCTCCTCCAGTTCGGCGGACATGATCGTGGAGGCGGGACCCGACGGGGTAAGCCCTTCGACCACGACCCCGTGTCCGGTCCTCGAAACCCGGCTCGTCGCTCGGCGGTCGGGCCTTCGTCCGCGCCGCCGTCCCCTCCGGGGGAACCCGCGGATCGAGACGTGGTCGGGCGAGCGCCAACTCCGGAGTCGCGCGGGACCAGTCCGAGCAGCGCGCTGTCAGGCGTCCAGCCGGACGACCTGCCGCCATCCAAACGTCTTTCCCCACGACCGGGAATCCGCCCACATGCGCTACGAGGACGTCTCGCTCCACAACGTCGCCGACGTGCGGGAATACGACGGGGGCGTTCGCCTCCAGCGGGTTCCGGAGGACGTCAGGGAACGCCTCAACGACGGCGCCCGGAGGCGGATGCTTCATCCTGCAGGCGTGGAGATCAGGTTCGTCCCCGAGGGGCCCGTCGAGGTGACGCTCTCCGTGACGGGTCGGGAGTCCGAAGTGCGGGTCTTCTGGGGCCCCTTCCAGTCGCGCGACACCGCCCGGGTCGGGAACGATCCGCGAACGTTCGAGGTATCGCAGCCCGAAAAACTCGATCGATTGCGGCCCGAGGTCGCCGGGAGACTCCGGTTCTCGCCGGAGGTCTGCCGGATGGTCCTGCCCGGCGAACACCGCGGGAGCCCCGTGGTACTCCACGACGTCGATGGCGAAGTCCGACCGCCCGAGCCCGCCGAGCGCCCGGATCGTCGCTACCTCGCGTACGGAACCTCGATCACCGAGGGCGAAGCGCCGAGCGCCGAACACCTGACCTACGCGGCCCGGACCGCCCGGCGACTCGACGCGGACCTCATCAACCTGGGATCCTGTGGCTCGGCGTATTGCGACCCGGCGATGGCCGAGCACGTCGCCGCCCGGGAGGACTGGGACGTCGCCTCGCTCGCCCTCTCGGTCAACATGGTCGGCACCTTCGGGGTCGAGGAGTTCCGCGAGCGAGCCGGGAACATGATCGAGACGATCGCGGAAGCCCACCCGGCTGCGCCGGTGGCCGCCATCACGCTCTATCCCTACGCCGACGACCTCCTCGTCGACGGCGACCGGGAGCTCGCGGACACGTTCCGGGAGACGCTCGCGGCGGTCGTCGCCGACGCCCCCGAAAACGTGCACCTGATCGAGGGACCGAACGTGCTCGCCGAGGTCGGCGGCCTCACGACGGACCTCGTCCACCCCGGCGACGACGGCATGATCGAGATGGGCGAGCGCCTCGCGACGCGACTGGCGGCGTTGCTCTGATACTCGCGGCACTACCGGTACGTACTCCACCACGACCGGGAAAGTGACCACCGGCTCCAGGGTGTACGATGCCGGCCGCCGGACCCGTCAGCGACGCCCGGGAATCTCGCCCCGGTCGCAAACTAAAAGCGTGCGCATCGGCTAGAGCACCGTATGTCTGAACCGGCCGACGCCGTCGAACACCGGCGACTGATCGTCGCGGGTAGCGGGATCGCCGGGCTCTCCGCCGCGATCTACGCCGCCCGATCGAACAACGAACCGCTCGTCTTCGAGGGTGACGAACCGGGGGGGCAGCTCACCCTCACCACCGACGTCGAGAACTACCCCGGGTTCCCGGAGGGGATCAACGGCCCCGAACTCATCAACCGCATGAAGGAACAGGCGAAGCGCTTCGGCGCCGAGATTCGCAACGGCGTGATCGAGTCCGTCGACGACGCCGATCGACCCTTCGCGGTCGAACTCTCGAACGGCGACGCTTACACCGCGGACGCCCTGATCGCGGCATCGGGCGCCTCCGCACGGACCCTCGGCGTTCCGGGCGAGGACGACCTCATGGGCTTCGGGCTCTCGACGTGTGCGACCTGCGACGGCGCCTTCTTCCGGGGCGAGGACATGCTCGTCGTCGGCGGCGGCGACGCCGCGATGGAGGAGGCACACTTCCTCACGAAATTCGCCGACACCGTCTACGTCGCCCACCGGCGCGAGGAGTTCCGCGCCGAGGACTACTGGGTCGAACGCGTCGAGGAGAAAGTCGAAGAGGGCGACATCGAGATCATGAAGAACACCGAACTCGTCGAGATCCACGGCTCCCAGGAGGACGGCGTCGATCACGTCACTCTGGTTCGCCACCCCGAGGGCCACCCCAAGGAGAAACTGGACGACCCGGAGTACGACGTCGAGGAAATCGATTTCGACGTCGGCGCCGTCTTCTACGCCATCGGCCACACGCCGAACACGGGATACCTCGAAGACACGGGCGTCGAACTCGACGACGAGGGCTACATCGTCACCCAGGGCGGCCGGGGCGCCGGCCAGACGAAGACGGACGTCGAGGGCATCTTCGGCGCCGGCGACGTCGTCGACTTCCACTACCAGCAGGCCGCCACCGCGTCGGGGATGGGCGTCGAGGCGGCGCTCGACGCCGACGACTACCTCGACGAACTCGATCGCGGCGTCGTCGCGCACGCCGAGGCCGCGGCGGCCGAATCCGACGACTGATCCCCGTCCGTCTCCAGCGTGGGCGCTACCGTCGTTCTCCCGCGAGGTCATCCCTCGTCTTCCCGTGAAGTCACTCGTTCGTTTCTCGCCCGACAGATCCTTTGACTCGCCCCCGCAACGCGAGGGCATGGCAGACGCCGATACGGTGACGGTGACGCTCGAATCCGAGAGTGGACGCGACGAACTCGAGGTTCCCGAGGGACTGCTGGACATGCTCCGGGAGGCGGACGAGAGCGACGCGGCGATCGTCGGTGACATCGCCATGTTCGGCTTCGCTCAGCGCATCCACGGCGCCGTCCACCACGGCGAGGGCGAGGCGAGCGAGGCGGTCCAGGACCTCGAGGCGGCGACGCTCGACCTGTTCGAGGAGCGCTTCGGCGCGAGTTTCGGCGCGCTGACCGGCCACGACCACTAGTCCCGCGTGGTCGCCTCCACCACATCCCAGGTGAGAAGGACGCCGCCGTCGAGTCGTTCGACGTCCCGGAGGGAGAGACCGGGGAAGTCCTCGACGAAGCCGTCGCCGTCGACCAGGGTGGGCGCGTCCCGGCCCCCGATCACGAGGGGTCCGACGAACACCGAGAGTTCGTCCACGAGGCCGGCCTCGAAGAGCGAGGCGATCAGTTCGCCGCCGCCCTCGACCATGAGCCGGTCGATGCCCGCCTCTGCCAGCACGTCCAGGGCGTCCACGAGGTCGACCCGTCCCTCGCCGCTGGTGATCACGGACACGCCCGCCGATTCGAGTTCCTCGACCCGCTCGTCGGGTGCCGCCTCGCTCGTCAGGACGTAGGTCGGGGCGGCTTCGTCGAGGACTCGGGCGCCGTCGGGGACCCGCGCCCGCGAGTCGGCGATCACGCGGGCTGGCTGAGCCGCTCGCTCCTCGCGCTCGCGGCGCTCGATCCGTTCCTGGTCCTCGACGGTGAGCGACGGGTCGTCCGCGAGCACGGTTCCCACGCCGACCATCACGGCGTCCGACTCCGCACGGAGGCGATCCACGCGGTCGAAGTCTTCCGGTCCGCTTATCTCCACCTGTTCGCGCCGCCGCGTCGAGAGCTTGCCGTCCGCGCTCGTCGCGGCGTTGACGTGGACGTGCATGGCGGGGAAACTCGGGGGGCCGGGAACGGTCTTTCGGTGGCCTATTCGGTTCGGCTCACACCTCCCTCACCCGGCTACCGCAGTTCCCCGGGTGGACCGCCCGCAAATCGGTCGCGGTCGTGATCTCCCGCGTAGTCGATGTCCGGCCCGACCGGGACGATCCGTTTGGGATTGATGTCCGTGTGGGTGGTGTAGTAGTGCTCCGTGATGTGGTCCATGTTCACGGTTTCGGCGACGCCGTCGAGCTGGTAGAGCTCCTTCGTGTAGTTCCACAGGTTCGGGTAGTCCCGGAGGCGCCGCACGTTACACTTGAAGTGGGTGTGGTAGACCGGGTCGAACCGGACGAGCGTCGGGAAGAGGCGCAGGTCGGCCAGCGTGAGGTCCTCGCCCAGGAGGTAACGCTGGTCTGCCAGGACGGATTCCCAACGATCGAACGCGTCGAACACGTCGTGAACGGCGCGCTCGTAGGCCGCCTGGGTGTCGGCGAAGCCCGCGCGGTAGACGCCGTTGTTGATCGGGTGGTAGAGCTCCTCGACGACGCGGTCGATCTCGTCGCGTTTCCCCTCGGGGTAGAGGTCGACCCCGTTGCCGAGATCCGCCATCTCCCGCGCGAGCATCACCATGACCTCGATGGACTCGTTGTTGACGATCGTGTCCTCAACTTTGTCCCAGAGGACGGGGACCGTCGGGCGCCCGGAGTAGGCGGGATCGGACGCCTCGTAGGCCTCCCGGAGGTACTCGAAGTCGTTGGCGGTGTCGGGGGTACAGCCCTCCTTCTCGGGCGTGAACTGCCAGCCCTCCTCCTCGCGGTAGGGGTCGAGGACGTCCATCGAGATCACGTCTTCGAGTCCCAGGAGTTTGCGCACCAGGACGGCGCCGTGCGCCCAGGGACAGGCCCGCGAGATGTAGAGGTGGTACCGCCCGGACTCGGCGGGATACTCCTCGCCGATCCAGTCACGGAAGCGCGGCTCCTGGCGCTCGAACTCGCCCTCCTCGGCCGGACGCTCGTAGGCCCGTTCTCGCCACTCGCCGTCGACGAACGTGCTCATACTCGTCCTACCCGATTCGCGGGGATATACTCTGGGTCGGCGGCGAGGGTCGCTCCGAACGCGGGACCGTCCCTCTTCGACGACTCGGTTTACGTCAGGTCGATTCCAGGCTTGCCCGGTTCGGCCCGCTCGCGGAGGTCCGCCGGGGCGTTTTCAGCCCGTTGCACGACGACCTCGGCGTCGAACTCCTTCTCGAGCAACCAGGTGGCCCGCCTGAGCGCCTCGTACTCGCGTTCCGGGGAGAGCGTCTCGGTGAGCGTCCGCGCTCGCGTGGCGAGCGAGCCCGCGTATTCGCGCGCCTCCTCGCCGTGGCTGGCGACGGACCCGTCCTCGAGGACGGCGTCGTAGACGTCCCCCTCGGCGCGGCGGGCGATCCGGTAAGCCCGGTACTTCCACTCCGGGGCGGTCGCGATCGCGACGCGTTCCGGCGCTCCCTGGATCGCCTCGGCGATCGCGCGCACGTCGTCGCGGGTCGTC
>JBDGTC010000026.1:3899-23370 GCA_042217215.1 Halobacteriaceae archaeon | reverse complement strand
GTGACGCCGCGCTCGATCCAGTCGCCCCAGCTGGGGTAGTCCCGCTGCGTCGCGACCCGGTACGCGAGGTCGACGTGCCCGGCGTCGGTGAGCACCGGGAGGAGGTGCTTGGTCCCGAGGATGCCGGTGTTCAGGTGGCCGTCGTGGGTGTCGCGGACGTCCGCGACGAGGTTCTCGAGGACGCGGTCGCGCTCTCCCCGTGGCACGAGGTCGTAGGCGAGCGGGAACAGGTTCGAGGTCTGGCGGTACCCCTCGACCTCGCCCGTCGCGAAGACGCCGCGGTCGGCGTCGTAGAAGGCGTCGACGAAGGACTCGCGGGCACGCTCCGCGAGCCGTGCGTACGTTCGGCGGTCCCGGTCCCGCCCGAGCACGCCGGCGGCGTCGGCGAGCACCCGGGCCATGCGGCAGAAGTACGCCGTCGAGGTTATGGCGGGACCCTCCGGCGGGCGCCAGGTGATCTCGCCGTGCCCCGGCGGGAACCAGTCGCCGAGCCCCTCGTCGAGCACGCCGTCCTCGCGGTAGCCGTCGAGGTAGGCGAGGAGGTCACACATCCCCTCGTAGTGTTCCGCGATGAGGCGCTCGTCGCCCGCGTACTCGTACACCCACCACGGCATCAGCACGTACGCCGCGTCCCACGCCGGGATGGGGGCGGTGAACGGCTCGTCGTGCTCGTGGGCCGAGTAGCCCCAGTCGCTGGTGGGGACGAACGGTGGGAGCTCGCCGGAGGGGAGCTGTGCGTCGGCGATGTCCCGCACGTACTTGCGGTAGAGCGGCACCATCCGGAAGTTGAGCAGCGCGGTCTCGGCGGTGAGCTGCGCGTCGCCGGTCCACCCGTGCTTCTCGTAAGCCGGCGTGTCGGTCGGCATCCCGTGGTGGTTGCTCCGGAGCGCGCGCCGGGTGTTCTCGTGGATCTGGTCGAGGAGGTCGTCGCTCGCCGACCACTCGGAGGCGCAGCCGCTCGCGATGTCGTTGTGCGCCTCGACGGCCGTGAGCGTCCCGCCGTCTGGGGCGTCGGGGAGCCCGCTGACCTGCACGTAGCGGAAGCCCTTGTAGGTGAAGCGGGGCTCCCAGGTCTCGCGGGCGTCCCCGTCCTCCCCGACGCCAGCACAGACGTAGGTGTCGGTCTGGAAGGGGACCGAGAGGGGGGACTGCTCGGTCGGGACGCTGCCGTCCTCGTCGCGCTTCTCGCCGTGCTCGATGGTGAGCTCCGTCCCCGCCGGGACGTCGACGGCGAGCCGGACCCACCCCGCGAGCACCGTCCCGAAGTCGAACACGTAGGAGCCGTCGTCGAGGGCGTCGACCGTCACCGGGTCGTGTTCGGCCACCGGGCGGATGGGCTGGAGCACCTGGTGCTCCACCTCGCCGGGTGGTCCCTCGACGGCGGTGGGCACGGCCCAGGAGCGGTCCACGTCGCGGGTCGCCTCGACCGCCGGGTCACTCCAGGCCGCGCGCTCACTCGCGTCCACCTCCTCGCCGCCGTAGAGGCAGTCGAAGGTGGTCTCCGTGGGCGCCACGCGCCAGGTCTCGGCGTCCGTGGCGAGCGTCTCCTGGCGGCCGTCGGCGTAGGTGAGGTGCAGTTCGGCCAGCAGCTCCGGGTGGGGCCGCTGCCACGGCGTCACGTCCCACGCCCAGGCGTTCTCGGCGGTGAGCGCGTAGCGCTCGCGCCCGCAGACCACCGCCAGGGCGTTCTCCCCCTCGCGCAGGTGGGGGGTGACGTCGTAGGTCGCCGCCAGCACCCGCTCCTCGTAGTCGGTGAACTGCGGGTCCATCGCGGCGTCGGTGACGCGCTCGCCGTTCACGCGCGGGTCGCCGGTGCCGCCCACGGCGACGTGGAGCCGCGCCCGCTCGACCGCGTCGAGGTCCTCGACCGCGAACGCCCGGCGGAAGGCCGGCGCGGGGGCGGGTGACTCCTCGTACGCGGGCCCCGCGGGCGCGAGCCACTCGCCGGACCACTCGCGCACGCCGGTCTCGAAGGTCGACGGCGCGGCCCAGTCGCTCCACGCGCCGGCGCCGTCGCTCGCCCGGACCGTCCAGTGGTAGCGAGCGGTCGGACCGAGGTCGGGACCGACGTACGGCACGTCGCTCGTCGCGTCGCCGTCGACCGCGCCGCTGTCCCAGACGACGCCGTCGACGACCGCCGGGTCGGGCGCGTCGGCGGCACCCGGAGCGGGGAGCGCGTCGGGATCGGTCGCCACGACGATCTGGGAGGCCGTCTGGACGGCACCCGGCGCGAGCCACGCGAAGCGGACGCGGCCGGGGGGCAGGCCGAGGGGGTCCTCGCGACCCTCGACGCGGAGCCGCGTCGGGGCGTCACGACCGGAGGGTGAGGCTGTCATGGCACAGACGGCGGCACGGGTGGGGAAAAACCTTCCCTGCTGGACCGGACCCGGCCTCGACAGGGCGCGTCGTGGTTCGGGCGACGACAGGGCTCCCGACGTGGGGACCCCCACGGCCCGGGATACCTATTTCAGCGCCGCCCCGCTGGCACGCGGTAGCACACCATGGACGCACCCGCCGACCGACTCGACCAGTCCGCGTTCACCCTCGACGAGGCCGAGATCCCCGACCCGCCGGCCCCGTACACCCCCGTCCCCGCGGGCGGTACCGACGGGGTCGGCGTCCGGTCGCTGGACGGGACCTGGCGGTTCGCCCCCGGGCCGGTCGACGCCCCGCCCGGCGACGCGGCCGACTGGCGCCGTCACGAGGTGCCCGGACAGTGGAACCACGCCGGCTACGAGGTCGGCGACGGCGAGCGCGGCTGGTACCGCCGCGAGCTCCGGGTCCCCGACGCGTGGGCCGGCTCCCGCGTCCGGGTGCGCTTCGAGGCGGTCCAGAGCGACTGCGTCGTGTCCGTCGGCGGCGAGCGGGTGGCCGCCCACGAGGGCGGCTACACGCCGTTCGAGGTCGACGTCACCGAGCAGGTCCGGCCCGGCGACGCCGTCTCGCTCGCCGTCGGCGTCCGCGAGCACTCCACCGCCGACGAGATGGCCCAGTGGAGTCTCGGCGGCGGCATCACCCGGGGCGTCGCGCTGTTCGCGGTCCCCGCGTGTCACGTCCGCGCGCTCGACGTGACGACGACCGTCGAGACCGGGCGGGCCTCCGGGGGGCGGCGAGGGCCCGCCGAGTCGAGCCCGCCGGGCGACGACCCGCCCGCGGCGACCGGCGACCACCGGCCCCCGGCGACCGTCACCGTCGACGCGACCGTTCTCAACGCGGGGGAGACGCCCGTCGACGACGCCACGGTCGGCGTGTCCCTCGACGACCCGTCGGGGGACCCCGCGGGGACCGCGACGGCGGCGCTCTCCGAACCGCTGTCGCCCGGCGAGGCGCGGTCACTGACCGCGCGGATCGACCTGGACGCGGCCGCGACGTGGGACCCCGAGCGGCCGCGGCTCCACGACCTGACGGTCTCCCTCTCGTCGGGGGGCGACCGGACGGTCTACGAGGAGCCCGTCGGCGTCCGCGAGGTCGACGTCGACGGGAGCCGGTTGCTCCTGAACGGCGAGCCCCTGACCCTGCGCGGGGTCGACTACCGCGAGTGTGCGCCGGGCCACGGGCAGGCCGTCCCGCCACGGCTCGCCCGCCGCGACGCCGAGCTGTTCCGCGCGGCGAACGTCAACTACGTCCGGACCGGACACCACCCCACCTCGACGGCGTTCCTCGAGGCCTGCGACGAACTGGGCATCGTGGTCGAGGTGGAGCCACCGGTCTCGGGGGTGCGATTCGGCCGGGCGCGCCGCGCCGAGGACCCGGCGTTCCGGGACCTGCTCTGCCGGGTCGTCGGCGAGGCTGTCCAGCGGGACCGCAACCGGCCCTCGGTCTGCATCTGGTCGCTGGCCAACGAGTCCGAGTGGGGACCCAACTTCGAGGCCGTCGCGCGAATGGTGGCCCACCTCGATCCGACCCGTCCCACGACGTTCAACTGGGGGATGTACCTCGCGGACGACGAGGGCTTCTGCGACGTCGCCAACCACCACTACCCGGCGCTGCGGGACTCCCGGGTGGACCTGGCGGACCTCGAGGAGCTGGACCGTCCCCTCCTCTTCGGCGAGTTCGCCCACCTCTACAGCTACAACGGCGAGGAGCTCGGTGCCGACCCCGGGCTCCGCGACGACTACGGCCGGCTCTTCGAGGCCGCGTGGGCGCGAGTGACCGACCTCGACGCGTTCGCCGGCGCGGCCATCTGGGCCGGCGTCGACCACCTCGACCCCGAGTACCGGTGGGGGCTGCTCGACGTCCACCGGCGACCGCGTCCCGAGTACCACCACGTGACGGAGGTGTACGCGCCGGTGCAGCTCGCGGACGTCGCGTGGCCCGCCGGCGTCCGGGGGGACGCGGGCGACGGCCGCCCCGCCGACACGAACGCGGACGACGCCCGCGATACCGTCGCGGTGACACTCGAGAACCGCTCGACGTTCGCCGACCTCGCGGAGCGGGAGGTCTCCTGGCGCGCCGACGACGCGGGTGGGTCACGCGAGGCCGGCGGGACCCTCGACGTGAGCGCGCCACCGGGCGATCGCGTCACCGTCGCGCTCCCCGACGACGCGGCCGCCGCGGTCCGGGACGGCGGCGACCTACACCTCGCCGTGACCCTCCCGGCGGGGTTCACCATCGCCGAGTTCGCGCTCGCCCCCGGCGAGACCGAGGCACCGGCCGGCGACGGCCGGTTCGACGCGCCGGCGGTCGGCCGACGGGGACGGCACGCGGGCGGGGAGCCCACGGCCGCGGGCGCGACCGACGACCCCGACGTCGCCGTGGACGACCCCGTCCCCGTGGCCGCCGACCGCACAGACGACGCCGTCACGCTCTCCACCCCCGACTGGACGCTCGATGTCAGTCGCTACAACGGCGAGGTCCAGCTCGACACGCCGGCCGGCGACCCCGTCCTGGACGGCATCCCGGCGGTGTCCGTGACGACACTCGAACCGGAGATCTCCTCGCCGCCCCGCTACGTCGGCGCGCGCGGTCACCGCCTCCGGCCGTGGCGCTGCGGGACCGTCGACCTGACCGACGACGGTCGGGGGGTGCGCGTCGAGGGCGGGTACCACTACGACACCCTCGACGTCGCACACGGCGCCTTCGAGCTCAGGGCGACCGACGACGGCGGCCTCGCGGTCCGGTACGGTTTCGACCTCGTCGAGGACCAGGCGGCGAGACAGGTCGGCCTCGCGGTGACGGCGCCCAGGGAGTGCGACAGGCTCGACTGGGAGCGCGACGCGCGGTGGTCGGCGTACCCCGACGACCACGTCGGCCGGCCGAGCGGGACGGCGACCCCCTTCCCCGGCGGGACGGTCGACGACGACGTCGCGCGCCTCGATTCCACCCGGCCGTGGGCCGCCGACGCCACCGACCGCGGCTGCAACGACTTCCGCTCGACGAAGCACCACGTCACCGCCGCGTCGCTCACGGCGCCAGACGGGCGCGGGCTCGCCGTCGAGGGCGACGGCACCCAGCACGTCCGCGCCGCCGTGGGGCGGGGCGGCGTCGACCTCCTCGTCCTCGACCGCTCGCTCGCGGGCACCGGGCTCGCGCTGCTGGACCGCCACGCGCTCCTGGGGGAGGTCCCGACCGTCGAAGCCGGCTCACGCGTCGAGTGCGAGGCGCGGTTCCGGGTGCTGGCGGCCGGGGACGGCGGTGGCGGGGAGCGACGGGTCGGGTCGGGTGCCGACGGGCACGTCGGCGACGCGAACGGCGGTGACGGGGCGGGTGCCCGATGACCGCCCGCGTCGTCGACCACGAGCTGTTCGAGGTGGCACCCCGTTTCCAGTTCCTCCGGCTGGAGACCGCGGACGGCGCGGTCGGCTGGGGCGAGCCGGTCGTCGAGGGGCGGGCCGGCCCGGTCCGTGCCGCCGTGGACGAGCTGATGGCGGAGGTGGTGCTCGGCGCTGACCCACACGACATCGAGCACCTCTGGCAGCGGATGTACCGCGGCGGCTTCTACCGCGGCGGCCCCGTGCTGCTGAGCGCCATCGCCGGCATCGACCAGGCGCTGTGGGACCTCAAGGGCACGGCGCTGGGCGCGCCCGTCCACGAGCTGCTCGGCGGGCGCGCCCGCGACCGGATCCGGCTGTACGCGCACGTCCCGGCGGACGCACCGGCGGGCGCCGGCGACGGTGAGTCGACCGGCGGGGCGGACGGCCGCCCGACGCCGGAGGCGCTCGCCAGGGGCGCCGCCCGGAAGGCCGACGAGGGCTACACCGCGCTCAAGACCAGCCTCTCCGGGCCGTTCGAGCGCATCGAGGACCCCGCGACCGTCGACGCCGCCGTGGAGCGCGTCGCGGCCATCCGCGAGGCGGTCGGCCCCGCGGTCGACGTCGCCGTCGACTTCCACGGCAAGGTCTCGACGGCCGTGGCGACGCGCCTCGCCGTCGAACTCGAGGACCACGACCCGATGTTCTACGAGGAGCCGGTCCTCCCGGAGCAGGCCGGGTCGCTGCCGGCCGTCGCCGCGTCGACGTCGGTCCCCCTCCCGACGGGCGAGCGGCTGTACTCGCGCTGGGCGTTCAGAGACGTCCTCGCGGACGGCGCCGTGGACGTCGTCCAGCCGGACCCCTCCCACGCCGGCGGGATCACCGAGGTCCGGAAGATCGCGACGATGGCGGCGGCCCACGACGCGGCGCTGGCGCCCCACTGCCCGCTCGGCCCGATCGCGCTCGCCGCCTGCCTGCAGGTCGACGCGTGCTCGCCGAACGCGCTGGTCCAGGAGCAGGTCGTCCACCGCGAGCAGGACCGACACGTGCTGGAGCTCCTCGCCGACCCCGGCGTCCTCGACCACGACGACGGCTTCGTGGACGTGCCGGCGGGGCCCGGTCTCGGCGTCGAGATCGACGAGGCGGTGCTGCGCGAGCGCGCAGCGGAGGGGGCCTACGAGTGGTCGGTCCCGCAGCTGGGTCACGACGACGGCGGCGTCGCCGAGTGGTGACGGCGGCGGGGAACGCCGCGGCAGGACCGTCGCCACATTGAAGCCCGGACCCGGCGTGTGAACGCGACACATGACGATGCCCGCCCGGCCCGGCAACTGTCCGATCGTCGCCACGCCGTTCACGGCGGACGGCGCGGTGGACCACGAGAGCCTCGAGTCGGAGCTCCGCTTCATCGCCGACGCCGGCTGCGAGGCGGCGACGTTCTTCGGCATCGCCAGCGAGTTCTACAAGCTCTCGGACGCGGAGAAGGACCGGCTCGTCGAGGTGGCGACCGACGCGTGTGCCGCGCTCGGCCTCTCCCCCGTGATCTCGGTGACCCACGACGCGACGGTCGTCGCGGTCGACCGCGCGCGGCAGTACGAGGCCGCCGGGGCGGACTGCGTCATGGTCTTCCCGCCGTACTTCATGGGTCCGGGGGCCGAAGGGGTGCTCGAGCACGTCCGCGCCATCGGCGAGGCGGTCTCGGTGCCGGTGATGGTCCAGCACACCTCCCTGAACGCGGACATCGACCCGGAGACCTGGGCCGACCTCCACCGCGAGGTCCCGAACGTCCGCTACTTCAAGATCGAGGTGGACCCGCCGGGGCCCTACATCTCCGAGCTGCTCGAGGCGACCGACGGCGAGGTGACGGTGCTCGTGGGCAACGCCGGCTGGCAGCTCGTCGACGCCTACGACCGCGGCGCCGAGGGGGTGATGCCCGCGGCCGTCTACGAGGAGCTCTACTGCGAGATCGACCGCCGGTACCGCGAGGGGGACCGGGCGGGCGCCCGCGACCTCCACGACCGGCTCCTCGGCGCGCTCAACGACTTCTCCGGCACGGACTCCTCGAAGCACCTCCTCGCGGAGCGGGGCATCATCGCGACGCCCCACTGTCGCGAGCCGACCTCGGGCATCGGCGACGAGGTGCGCGAGCGGCTCCTGATGGAGTCACACGAGCGGGTGATGGGTATCGTCGCGGAGCTGGGCGCGGTTCGCTGACACGGACGGCACCCGCGCCGTGCGTGCCGGGGCCGCCGCTATCGATATACGTGGCCCCAGAGAACGGCAGGCATGGAGATCACGGGCATCACGGGCGTCACGGTCCTGGGGAACTTCGAGTGGCCGCTGATCCGCGTCGACACCGACGAGGGCATCAGCGGCTACGGCGAGGTCCGCGACCACAGCCGCGGCCACGTGCACCGGGAGGCGTACTGCGCCGACGACCCGCTCTCGCTCGCGCTCGACCTCGAGGAGGTCGTCGTGGGCGAGGATCCCCGCAACGTCACGGGGCTGATGGAGACGCTGCGGCCCTACGGCGGGCGCGGGCGGCTCGGCGGCGGCGTGAGCGCCATCGAGATGGCCTGCTTCGACGTCGCCGGCAAGTACCACGACGCGCCGGCGTCCCAGCTCCTCGGCGGGCGGTACAGGGACGAGGTGCGCGTCTACGTCGACTGCCGGGCGGGGCGTCCCGTGACGGACTCGCGGACCTCCTACGCCCTCGACGGGAACGACTACGCCCCCGCCGACTACGCCGCTCACGCCGATCAGCGCGAGCGCCAGGGCTTCGACTTCCTCAAGTTCGACCTCGACCCGCGCGCCGCCGAACAGGTCACCGGCGACGTGGGGGTCCGGGAGCAGCGGCTCACCGCCGCGGGGCTCGCGTACCTCGAGGACGTCGTGAGCGCGATCCGCGACGCGGTCTCCCCGGCGACGGACCTCGGGTTCGACTGCGCCGCGATGGCGGACCTGCCCGTCGAGGACGCCGTCCGGTTCGGGCGCGTGCTCGACGACTACGACGTCACCGCCTACGAGGACGCCACCCGCGACGACGACGTGAGCGGGTGGGCCGAGATCACCGCGGCGATCGACACGCCGACCATCACCGGCGAGGATCGCTTCGGCGTCGAGGGCTTCCGCGAGCTGGTGCGCCGGGACGCGGTCGACCTCGTCGGTCCCGACCTCCTCACCGCCGGCGGCATCCGCGAGACCGTGCGCATCGCCGACCACGCCAACCAGCACGGCATGCCGGCCAACCTCCACTTTGCGGCGTCGCCGGTGGGCTTCATGGCCTCGGTGCACGCCGCCGCGGCGGTCCCGGACCTCCTGGCGCTGGAGTTCCACGCCGTCGGGACGCCGTGGTGGGCCGACCTCGTGGAGACCCCCGACACGCTCATCCAGGACGGCGTCGCCGCGGTGCCGGACGCCCCCGGACTCGGCGTCGACCTCGACGAGGCGGTCGTGCGCGAGCACGCGAAAGGCGACGGGCGCTTCGCGTAGCGCCTCGGGGTCGGCCGCGGGGGTCGCCGCGTGGTAGGCCACTGCTATTAGGTCGCTCCGGCCCGTCCACCGACCGATGCGCAACGAGGACGTCGCCCGGTTGCTCTTCGAGATCGCGGACCTCCTCGAGATGCGGGACGTCCAGTACAAGCCGCGCGCGTACCGCACGGCGGCGCGGAACGTCCAGTCCCTCTCCGAGCCCATCGAGGAGGTCCACGAGCGCCTGCGGTCGGCGAGCGAGGCCTCGGGCTGACCGCAGCGCCGCTGCGGGGTCACGTCCACCGTCGGCCCGGACGCGGGCGGCGCCGGTTTGGGTGACCGCCTTTGCCCGCGAGCCACCACGCCCCGGTATGGACGACGTCGCGACGGTCCTCGCGAAGCAGGGCGGGGGTCCCATCAGACTCGAACTGGCCGACGGCTCGGCGCACGAGTTCATCTTGGCGGAGACCGACGTCGACGAGTCGGGGCTCCACGCCCGCGGCCGGGCCGAGGACGAGGACGTCCGCTACCGGGTGCGCGAGCCCATCCACGACGGGACCCGGTGCTCGAGCGCCAGGACCTCCCCGACACCGAGTGGGAGGAACTGGGCGAGGCCGTCACGGCCATCAGGAAGTAGCGGCCGGTCGGCAGCGGCGTCTGCCAGCGGCGACCGCGGCGCCGTCAGTCCCCGTCGGCCCAGTCGAGGTACGTCATCGCCTCCTCGTCGGAGACCTGCGAGAAGTCGCGGTAGTGCGCGCCGACGGCGCCGAAGCTCGTGGGCTGGTCGACCACGACCACCTCGTCGGCCTCCTCGCGCAGATCGGCGACCGTCTCGGCCGGTCCCACCGGCACGGCGAGCACGACCTGGTCGGCGCCGCTCTCGGTGACCTGGCGGAGGCAGGCGCGGGCCGTCGCGCCGGTCGCGACGCCGTCGTCGACCACCACGACGTCGGCGCCCGCGAGTGCCGGGTCGGGACGGTCGCCGCGGTACGTCCGGAGCTTCTGTCTGGCGGTCTCGGCGGCGCGCTCGCGCTCGGACTCGACGTACGCGTCCGGGACGTCGTAGCGGTCGATGGCGTCCTCGTCGAGCCACGCGCTCCCGTCGGCCGCGGCGGCGCCGATGGCCATCTCGGGGTTCCCCGGCAGCCCGAGTTTCTTCGCCGCGACGAGGTCGAGGTCGGCGTCGAGCCGGTCGGCGACCGGTCGCGCGACCGGGAGGCCGCCGCGGGGGATGGCGAGCACGACGTCCGCCGCGACGCCGCGCTCCGCGAGTGTCTCGGCGAGCTGCTCGCCGGCGTCGTGGCGGTCCGCGAACATGCGTACCGGGTTGTCCCGAGCGAGGAAAAATGGGGGTGCCTAACGGCCGCGTCGACCCGGGTCCCGGCCGCGCCGCCCACCTCGCGGTGGAGAGATCAGGAGATGGGGACCCGACGGGCCTCGGACTCGGCGGCCGTCTGCTTGGGGATCGCCACCGTCAGGACGCCGTTGTGGTAGGAGGCCTCGGCCTCGTCGGGCTCGACCTCGGGTGGCAGCTGGATGGTGCGCGCGACCGAGCGGCGGGTGCGCTCGCGCCGGAGGAACTCTTTCTCCTCCTCGCGCTCGGACGCCGCCTCGGCCTCCACGTGGAGGGTGTGGTCGGTCAGCCGGACGGAGATGTCCTCGCGTTCGAACCCCGGGAGGTCCATCGTGATGGTGAACTCCTCCTCGGACTCGGCGACGTCGACGGCCGTCTCGGCGACGCCGCCGAGCTCCGGGAACTCCTCGAACCAGGACTCGAACTCGCGGAATGGATGCCGTCTCATGGCGGTGCGTGTCTCCCGGCACCACCGCGGGGTGTCAAGGAGGGCCCTAACCCGGTCGGACCGGGGAGCAGGCGCCAGGGGCGAAGGCGCCGGTGGAGCGACTACGCCTCGGGGTAGCGCTCGGTCTCGTGGGCGATCTCCTGGATGGCGGTCGGCGAGAAGTGCCGCACGACGTGGACGTCGTACTCCGCGTCCGCCGCGACCCCGCCCGCGACGCTCGTGAGGGGTCGCGTCACCTCGCCCATGTCGTCGGTACCGAGGAAGACGACGGAGGGGTAGCACTCGTCGACGACCTGCTCGATGCGCTCGGCGATGGCCGCGGACGCCGCGACCTCGACCTCCTCGAAGCGGAACGCCGCGCGCGGCGCGAAGTTCGCCACCTCCCGGTGGAGCTTCCCGACGACGTAGGGGACGCTGAACGACTCCGCCTTGTCGTCGCCGTACCACTCCTTCTCGCGGGCGTAGCGCTCGTCGTCGGGCACGACCGTCACGGCGGTCACGTCCTCGCCGAGCGCGTCGCCGAACTCCGCGGCGCTGGTGAGGGCCGCCTCCGCGAGGTAGCTCCCGTCGTAGGGGACGAGGAACGTCATGGTCACCCACCGGTTCGCCGCGTCCGCCCATCGCCCGGGTGCCTAACTGATTGCTCGCCTCCACCGGAGCCGACGCCGCTCTTGGGCGTGCCCGGCCCCTCAGCGGAGGTGCTCCACGAACCAGTCGGCGGCGAGGTCGGCGACCTCGTCGAGTTCGCCCTCGCCCTCGAAGAGGTGCCCGGCGCCCTCCACCACCGCGAGCTCGGTGTGACACGTCATCTCCGCGATGGTCTCCTCGTTCATCCGCAGGACGTCGGTGTCCTCGCCGCCGACGACGAACAGCGACGGGGCCCGCACGCGGTCGGCCACCGCCTCGGCGAGGTCGACCCGCCCGCCGCGCGAGACGATGGCGTCAACGTCGACGTCGGGGTCGGCGGCCGCGCGCAGCGCCGCCGCCGCGCCGGTGCTCGCGCCGAAGTAGCCCCGGGAGAGGTCGCCCACGTCCGGGCGGTCGTCGACCCACCGCGTCGCGCCCTGGAGGCGCTCGGTGAGGTGGGCGATGTCGAACCGCGAGGAGCGCAGCACGTCCTCCTCCTCGGTGATGGAGGCGGTCCAGGCGGAGTACGAGGACGTCGACCTCGTGAGCAAGCGCAACACCGAGCGCTCCTTCCAGTCGACGGAGGGCTTCCGGGCCGCCCTCGAGGAGAAGCTCACCGAGCGCCAGCAGGCGGTCGTGGAGACCGCGTTCAGCGCGGGCTACTTCGAGTGGCCCCGGGAGTCCACCGCCGAGGAGGTCGCGGAGGCCCTGGCCCTCGCGCCGCCGACCCTCCACGAGCACCTCCGGGGCGCCCAGCGGAAGCTCGTGGAGATCTACCTCGAGGAGACGGACTGAGCGGCTCCCGTTCGCGGGCCCGTGGCCCGTTCTATGGTAGCTCCGCGAGGTACTCCTCGCGGAACGTCTCGGCGTCCACCGTCTCGACGCCGTGGTCCTCGGCGTCGGCGCGCTTGGTCTCCCCCGGGTTCTCGCCCACCACGAGCAGGTCGGTCTCCCCGCTCACCGACGACGTGACGTCGGCGCCGTGGCGCTCGAGCAGGTCGGTGAGCTCACTCCGCGTGTACCCCTCGACCGACCCGGTGATGGCCAGCCGCAGGTCGGCGAGCTCCTCGCCGCCCCCACGCCGCTCGGGAGAGACACCCGCCTCGAGCAGGCGGTCGATCTCCGCCTGGTTGCGCTCGGCGTCGAAGAAGCCGACGACGCTCTCGGCCACCTCGGACCCGACGTCGGCCACCTCGCGGAGGTCGGCCTCGTCGGCCGAGCGGAGTTCCTCGAGCGTGAACGCGTCGGCGAGGTCCCGCGCCCGCTCGCTACCCACCCGCGGGATCCCGAGCGCGTAGAGGAAGCTCGCCAGGTCGACGTCGCGGCTGTCCCGGATCTCGTCGACGAGTTGCGCCGCGGAGCGCTCGCCGCAGCCCTCGAGGTCGGTCAGGTCCGCGGGCTCGAGGTCGTAGGGGTCCGCGACCGACTCGACGAGGCCGGCGTCCACGAGGCGGTCGGCCACCTCCTCGCCCACCCCCTCGACGTCCATCCCCTCGCGAGCGCAGAAGTGCTCGACGGCCCCCGTCACCTGGGCGGGACACGACACGTTCGGGCAGACGTGTCGCGGCCCGTCGCGCACGACCGCGGTGTCACAGACGGGGCAGGTGTCGGGCATCGAGAACACCTCGTCGGGCGGCTCGCGTACCTCCGCGATCTGGGGGATGACGTCGCCGGCACGCTCCACGACGACGGTCGCGCCCTCCCCCACGCCCAGCTCCCGTGCCTGGGCTTCGTTGTGCAGCGTGGCCCGGCTGATGGTCACGCCGCGGACGTCGACCGGGTCGAGCAGGGCGACGGGCGTGAGCTTCCCCGTGCGCCCGACCTGCACCGCGATCCGGCCACGGTCGTGACGTCGGTCTTCGCGGGGAACTTGTACGCGACCGCCCAGCGGGGGTGCGTGGCGGTCGTCCCGAGCCGGTCGCGGGCGTCGTAGTCGTCGACCTTCGCCACGACGCCGTCGATCTCGTACTCGAACTCGTCGCGACGGTCGAGCAGGTCCTCGCGGTAGTCGACGACCGCCTCGACGTCGTCGACCACCTCGTTCTCCGGACAGACCGGCAGCCCGACCCGCTCGAGCAGGTCGAACGCCGCGGTCTGGGAGCCGACGTCGGCCGAGGTCTCCATCACGTCGTACGCCCACGCGTCGAGTGGCCGGTCGGCGACGACGTCCGGATCGAGGAGGCGGACCGTCCCCGCCGCGGCGTTCCGCGGGTTCGCGAACGGCTCCTCGCCGCGCTCGACGCGCTCCTGGTTGAGGGCCTGGAACCCCGAGCGGGGCATGTACACCTCGCCGCGGATCGCGAGGAGGTCCGGGGCGTCGTGGAGGCGGAGGGGGACCGACCCCACCGTCTCCACGTCGCGGGTGACGTCCTCGCCCTCCTCGCCGTCCCCGCGCGTGACCGCGCGGTCGAGCTCCCCGTCCTCGTAGACCAGCTCGACGGAGAAGCCGTCGAACTTCGGTTCCACGGAGTAGGTGGGCTCGTCGACCGTCTCCCGGACGCGGTCGTCGAAGTCCCGCACCTCCTCGGCCGCGGTCGCGGCGTCGAGGCTCAGCATCTCGCGGACGTGCGCGACGGTCTCGAGCTCCTCGATGGGCTCGCCGCCCACGCGCAGGGTCGGCGACGCCGGGTCCTGGAAGGTCGAAGGCCTCCTCGAGGGTCTGGAGGCGGTCGAAGAGCCGGTTGTAGGCGCGGTCGGAGATCACGGGGTCGTTCTCGACGTAGTAGCGGTAGTCGTGGTACTCCACCGCCTCACGCAGGAGCTCGACCTGCTCGGCCGCCTCCGACCGAGACAGCTCCTCGACGTCGGCGAACTCGAGGTCCGGCTCCCGCACGTACGGGTTGTCCGCGGGCTCCTCGACCATCGTGGCCAGGTTGGGCCAGCGGGCGAAAAAAGCGCCCGCCTCACCGGGCGGTCGGCGGGCCGGCTCGAGCGCCGACGGCCCCGCCCGCCCCTCGGCCGCCGGGCCCGTCCCGGCAACCACCTTGGGCGCCCGCTTTAGGCCCCCGCTCGCCCCACCACACATATGAGCGGGGAGCCACCGGACCACTCCGAGGCGACGCCCGCGGCCCGCCAGCACGACCGTGCGGCGCGGGTCGAGTCCATCCTCGACGCCACGGAGTGCCTGTTCGAGCGCGAGCAAAAGTACCCCTCCAGCACGGACGAGCTGGCGGTCGAGTACGCCGACCAGGAGATAGACCTGCCCAACGAGACCGAGGCGCTCGGCGACGTCTTCGACCGCCTCGGCGAGGAGTTCGACTCGCCCCTCGAGGCCCGCGAGGCCGTCCTCGACGAACTGACGGGCGCGGCGGGCGACGAGCGGGAGTACAACGACGAGCGGGACCTCGAGGCCATCGCCCGCGACACGCCGGCGGCGCCCGGGCTCGACGAGGACTCCGGCCTCGAGGAGCACTGAGATGGCCGACCTGCCCCCGCGGGGGTCGTTCCGCGAGGCGACCGCGGTCGACCCCGCCGTCGAGGCCGCCACCAGGTACAGCCGGCCCGTGGCGGGCCCCGACGACCTCGCGGAGCTGGTCGACCGGCTCGCGCTCGCCGACTGCGTGCTCCTCGGCGAGGCCTCCCACGGTACCTCGGAGTTCTACCGGTGGCGGTGTCACCTCACGCCCCGCCTCCTCGCCGAGCACGACTTCGACTTCGTCGCCGTCGAGGGCGACTGGACCAGCTGCTACGCCCTCGACCGGTACGTGAAGGGCCACCCGGCGGCCCACGACTCCGCGCGCGCCGCCCTCGAGGCGTTCGAGCGCTGGCCGACGTGGATGTGGGCGAACTGGGAGGTGCTGGAGTTCTGTCACTGGCTCCGCGGGCAGAACGAGGACCGGCCGCCGGCGAGGGCCCGGGGTTCTACGGCCTCGACGTGTACGGCCTCTACGAGTCCCTGGACGCGGTGGTCGAGTACCTCGAGGACGTCGACCCCGAGGCGGCCGACGTCGCCCGCGAGGCCGCGCGCTGCTTCGAGCCCTACGGCGAGGACGCCCAGGAGTACGCCCGCGCGACCCGGCTCGTCCCCGAGGGCTGCGAGACCGAGGTGATCGAGCTGCTGGACTCGCTGCGCGAGGGCGCGCCCGACTACGAGGGCGAGACCGAGACCGATCGCTTCGCGGCCGAGCAGAACGCCCTCGTCGCGCGCAACGCCGAGCACTACTACCGCGCGATGGTCGGCGGCGACGAGGACTCCTGGAACGTGCGCGACCGGCACATGTACGAGACCCTGACCCGCCTGCTCGACCACCACGGCCCGGACGCGAGCGGCGTCGTCTGGGCGCACAACACCCACGTCGGCGACGCGCGCGCGACCGACATGCCCGGCCACGGCCGGCTCAACATCGGCCAGCTGGCGCGGGAGGGCGAGGCCACTCCGGACGTCGAGCTCGTCGGCTTCGGCTCTCACCGCGGCTCGGTGATAGCGGGGGAGGCGTGGGACGCCCCGATGGCGGAGATGGAGGTGCCCCGGGGCCGGTCCGGCAGCTACGAGGACGTCTTCCACCGCGTGGCGGGGTCCGGCAGCGCCGGTGGCGGGGCCGGCGGCACCAGCGGCGGGGTAGGCGGCAGGCGGGCCGGCGCGGGGACCGCCGGCGCCGACCGTCTCCTCCTCAGCGACGACCTCCCGGCCGACAGCGCGCTCCACGACCCCCGCGGGCACCGCGCCATCGGCGTGGTGTACAGCCCGCAACTCGAGTCCGGCAACTACGTGCCGACGGTGCTCCCGGAGCGCTACGACGCCTTCCTGCACGTCGACGAGACCCGCGCGCTCCACCCTCTCGAGGTGCACCCCGACCGAGAGCAGGTCCCCGACCGCTACCCGTCCGGGCTGTAGTCCCGCGGTGACGCGTTCACCGTCCCCTCGCCCGCTCACACAGTTTGGGCCGGCGTTGACCGCCCGCGCGACCCACCACCAACCGATGCTCGTTGCCTTCGACTTCGACGGCGCGCTCGTCCGCTCGGATCCCTACGTCCTGCTCGCGGAGCCTCACGGGGTGGACGGCGCGGTGACGTCGCGCCTCGACGCGGTGGCGCGCGGCGAGGAGCCCCTCGCGGACGCGCTCCCGGCCGTCGCCGGCGAACTGGCGGGCCTGCCGGTCGAGCAGGCCGGCGTCGCGCTCGACCGCCTGCAGGTCCGCGCGGGCGCCGCCGACCTCCTCCGGGACTGCCACGCCGCCGACCACCACGTCGCCGTCGTGACCGACGCCCCGCGCCGCGCCGTGGAGCACGTGCTCGACCCGGTCGACTTCGCCGTGGACGCCGTGATCGCCAACCGTCTCCCCGAGGCCAACGACGCGCTCACCGGCGACCTCGAGGGCCCGGTGCTCGCGGAGGGCAAGGACGGCGCGCTCTCGGGCGCAGCGGCGGCCGCCGGCGTCGACCCCGCCGAGACCATCGCGGTCGCAGACGACCGCCGGGACATCCCGATGCTCCAGGCGGCGGGAACCGGGGTCGGCGTCGACCCCGCCCCGGTCGTGTCCGACATCGCCGACCTCACCGTCCCCTCCGTCGAGCGGCTCCACCTCCGCCTCCAGGAGCGCAACGTGGTCTGAGGGCGGTCACGTCGCCGGCGCACGCGCCGCCTTGGCGCGAGCCATTTACCCCTCCGTCCCGATGAGCCGGCCATGCACGAGTTCGCGGGCGAGCCGCCCATCCAGGAGACGGTGGTCGAGGTGCTCGCCGACGGGGGGCAGACGGTCGCCGCGGCGGAGTCGTTCACGGGCGGGCTGGTCGGCGCGCTCCTCACGGAGGTGCCGGGCTCGAGTGACGTCTTCGACCGCTCGCTGGTGACCTACACGCACCGCGCGAAGATGGCCGAACTGGCGGTCGACCGGGCGGACCTCGAGACGCGCGGCGCCGTCTCCGAGCGGGTGGCGGTCCAGCTGGCCCGGGGAGTCCGCGACGTCGCCGACACCACGTGGGGCGTGGCGACGACGGGCATCGCGGGACCGGACGCCGAGGGGTTCGACCAGCCCGTCGGGACGGCGTACGTCGCCGTCGCGCGGGACGGCTCGCCCCCGGCGACCCGGCCGACGGTGGACGCCGCGGAGTACCACTTCGTCGGCTCGCGCTCGCAGGTGAAAGAGCGCGGCGCGCGGCAGGCGCTCTCGGACCTCTACGCCCGGCTCGACGCCGAGGGATGAGCTACTCGGAGTAGCCCTCACGGACGAACCGCGCGTCGTCCTCGTAGATGTTGAGCAGCTCCTGGAGCAGCTCGTCGTAGTCCTCGAAGCGCTGGCGGTGGTCGTCGAGTTCGCGGAGCGTCTCCTCGCTCACCTCGATGGTCGGCGCCATGGGCGGACTCCGTCGCGGGCGCCGAAAACCGCGGGGGGCAACTGCGTCGGCGCGCGACGGTGAGCACCACGGACCCCCCGCGGCGCCCCCGCGGGGACGACCGTCACCGAGGTACGGAGGCCCCACCGTTTCACCCTGCGGCGCCCGACACCCGCCGTGGTCGAGATAGCCGCGGCGACGGATCGGGTCGAGGCGTTCCTCGCGGACCGGCTCGCGGCGAGCGGCGCCGAGGGGTACGTCCTGGGCGTGAGCGGGGGCCTCGACTCGGCTGTCGCGGCGACGCTCGCCGTCGAGGCCGTCGGCGCCGGGGCGGTGACGGCGTGGGTCATGCCCGACGCCCCGAGCGACCCGGCGAACATGCGCGACGCCCGGGCGCTGACCGACGCGCTCGGGATCGAGCGCCGCGACGTCGACATCGCCCCGGTGACCGACGCGGTCGTGGACCGCGCGCCCGTCGACGCCGGCCCGACCGCGGTCGGGAACGTCCGGGCCCGCCTCCGGATGGTGTTCGAGTACCTCGACGCGAACGCCGCGGACCGGCTGGTGCTCGGCGCGACCACGCGGAGCGAGTGGCTCCTGGGGTACTTCACGAAGCACGGCGACGGCGCGGTCGACCTGCGGCCGCTGGTCGAGCTGTACAAGACGGAGGTCCGCGACGTGGCCCGCCACCTCGGCCTCGACGAGCGCTTCCTCGAGAAGGCCCCGACGGCCGGCCTCGAGTTCGATCAGACCGACGAGGCCGACCTGGGCGCGCCGTACGCGGACGTCGACCCGCTGCTCCGCGCGCTCGTCGACGAGGACCGCCCCGGCGCGGTCGCCGCCGAGCGCGCCGATCTGCCGCTCGAGACCGCCGAGCGGCTCGCGGCGATGGTCACCGCGTCGGGGCACAAGCGGGAGCCGGCGCCGACGCCCGGGCTGCGGGAGTGACCGACACCCCTCCCCGACACGTCCACGGCGCGCGTCGCCACGCGTCGCGGGGCCCTCGTCCTGTGTAGGTCGGTGGCTTTTGGGCCGTCCCGTCGGAGTCCCGGACAGAGGTATGCCAGTCAAACACCTCGCGGTCGACCCGATCACGGCAGACCCGGACGCGTCGCTGAAGTCCGTCGCGGAGACGATGGACGAGGAGGGCATCGGCGACGTCATCATCACGAACGGGCAGAAGCCGGCCGGCATCGTGACCGACCGCGACGTCGCGATGGCGTTCGCGGAACACGACGACGCGCAGGACCTCCACGCCGCGGACGTGATGTCCGAGGACCCCGTGACCGTCGAGGGCGACGCGGAGGCGGTCGAGCTCCCGCGGAAGATGGCCGAGGGTCGCGTCCGGCGCATCCCGGTCGTCGACGCCGACGGGGCGCTCACCGGCGTGGCGACGCTCGACGACGTCGTCGCCGTCGCCGGCGAGGAGTTGAAGAACATCGCGACCGTCATCGAGTCCCAGTCGCCCGACTACTCGCCGGGCTGACGCGGTCGGACTCCGCGCTCGGCGCTCTCCTCACGCAGAACGAGTGGACGGGCAGAACGAGTCGACAGACAACGAGTGGACGGGCAGAACGAGTCGACAGACAACGAGTGGACGGGCAGAACGAG
>JBDGTC010000026.1:0-3799 GCA_042217215.1 Halobacteriaceae archaeon | reverse complement strand
TCGACAAGGCGCGCGCCGGCCCGCCGCGGGCGCGGTGCCGGCGCCTACTCCCCCGAGGCGGTGGAGACGGTGACGAGGTCCCCGCCGCAGTCGGGGCACTCGACCAGTTCGGCCTCGGGGTCGTGATCCTCCGCCTCGATGCGGCTCCCGCACTGGCTGCACTCGTGGGCGAACGGCGGCTCCGGTTCGAAGGGGTCCTCCGTCATGCCCGTGTGTCCGGCTGGCGGCGTCCTCCCCTCCGGACCTAACTGCTTCGATCGGTCCAGCGTCGGCGCTCTTCGTCGACTGAAACGGCCACCGACCGCCCCCGCCCGCGGACGGCGTCGGCGTCCCACCGGGTCGGCTCTCCGTCCTCGAGGAGCACCTCGCCGTCGACGACCACGAGGCGGACGTCGCCACCGCGGGCGGCGAAGACGAGGTGGGAGACGGGGTCACGCACCGGCGTCGCGCCCGCCCGGGCAGTCGTGAGACCGACGGCGTCGGCGGCCCACCCCTCCCGGAGCGCGCCGACGCGCTCGAACCCAGCCGCCGCGGCGCCACTCGTGGTCGCCATCTCGAGGGCGGCGCTCGCGTCCACTGCGCCGGGGTCGCGGCGCTCGGCTCGGTGAACGAGCGCAGCCTGTCGCAGTTCGGCGAGGGGGTCGAGCGTGTCGTTGCAGGCCGCGCCGTCGTTGCCCAGCGCGACGGGGATCTCCCGCCGTCGGTAGTCGGGGACCGGCGCCACGCCGCTGCCGAGCTTCGCGTTCGCCGACGGGCAGTGCGCGACCGTCGCGCCGGCGGCTGCGAGTGCGGCGCGCTCGGCCTCGCTCGTCCAGACGCCGTGGGCACCGATCAGGTCGCCCCCGAGCGCGCCGACCGAGGCGAGCACCGCCACCGGCCGCTCGCCGTGGACCGCCACCGTCCGCGCGACCTCTCGGCGGGTCTCCGCGACGTGGGTGTGGAGCCGGGCGCCCTGGTGGTCCGCGACCAGGTCGGCGGCGCCGCGGAGCAGCCGGCGCGAGCAGGACAGCGGCGAGCGCGGCGTGAGGGCGACGCGCAGCCGCCCGCCGGCGGCCCGGTGCCACGCGTCGAGCGCGCGCTCGCAGTCCGCCAGCGCGTCGTCGGCCGGCGTGACCAGTGACCCCGGGACACGGACATCCCGGTCGCAGAGCAGGGGCCCGAGACACGCGCGGAGGCCCGACGCCGCGGCCACCTCGAGCACCGGCTCGTGGTGGACGGGGTGGGTGTGGTCGACGACGGTCGTGACGCCGTTCCGCAGGCACTCGAGGTAGCCGAGCCGCGCCGCGTCGCGGGTCCGCTCGGCGTCGAGGGCGGCCTCGAGGGGTAACACCGCGTCTCCGAGCCACGGCCCGAGCGGGCTGTCGTCGTCGATCCCCCGCGCGACGCCGTGGACCGTGTGGACGTGGCCGGCGACCAGCCCCGGGGCGAGGATGTCAACGCGCCGCTCGCGCTCCTCCGGGAACCGGTCGACGAGCGCGTCCCGGTCGCCGACGTCCGTCACGACCCCGTCGGCCACCCGGACCGCGGCGTCGGTGCGGGCGGACCGGGCGTCGAGGACGACGTGCTCGCCCGACAGGAGCATCGCACCCCACGACGCCGCCCGCGTCCTTCACCGGGGGGCCAAAGGCGCTCGTCCGCGACCCCGGTTCGCGGACCCGTGCTCGCGGACGCCCCGCCGGCCACAAGACCCACCCTCGTCCCTCGGGAAGCGCTGACGATGGGCATCACCGACCTCCGGGCGGTGGCGGCGATCGAGACCGTCGAGCGGATGGACCTCGACGCCGGGGTCGCGGCCGTCGACGCCGCCAACTGGCTCTACCGCTACCTCAACCCCGTCGTGCAGTACACCGACGAGTCGGTGTACACCACCGCGGACGGCCGCGAGGTCCCGAACCTCGTCGGCCTCGTCCAGGGGCTGCCGAAGTTCCTCGAGGCCGACCTCGTCCCCGCGTTCGTCTTCGACGGCGACGTCCCCGACCTGAAGTCCGCCGAGCTCGCCCGGCGCGCGGAGCAGAACCGCGCGGCCGCGGCCGCCGCCGCGGCGGCCGAGGAGGCGGGCGACGAGGAGCGCGCCGCCCGCCTCCGGGCCCGCGCACAGCGCCTCACCGACGTGATGTGGGAGACGACGACCGGCCTGCTCGACGCCCTCGGGCTCCCCGTCCTCTCCGCGCCCGCGGAGGCCGAGGCCCAGGCCGCTCACGTCGCGCGGCGGGGCGACGCCGCCTACGCCGTCACCGAGGACTACGACGCGCTCCTGTTCGGCGCGCCTCGCACCCTCCGCCAGTTCACCTCCAGCGGCCCGGTGGAGGTGATGGACCTCGACGAGACGCTCGACGCGAACGACCTCACGCGGGAGCAACTCGTCGCGGTCGCGGTCCTCTGTGGCACCGACTACAACGAGGGCGTCTCCGGCGTCGGTCCGGCGACGGCGCTGTCGCTCGTCCGCGAGCACGGCACCCTCGAGGCCGCCCTCGCCGCGCGCGACGCCACGGTCCCCGACGCCGACGAGATCTGTGACCTCTTCGTGAACCCACCGGTGACCGACGGCTACGACCTCGCGGTCCCGGACACACTCGACGTCGCTGCCGCGCGGTCCTACGTCGTCGACGAGTGGGAGGTGGACGCTGACGAGCTCGAGCGCGGCTTCTCGCGCCTCGCCGACTGGGAGCGCACCGGCGGCCGAAGTCGGTAGGGCCATGGGTTTCCGTGGGCCCGCGGAGTCGCCACCGTGCGACCACGTGACTCCCTCCTGGCGGGCGGACTCGGCGCCGTCCGCGCGGCCGTCCGCGACGCCGGCGACGCCGCTCGCGCCGGCGCCGGTCGGCTGGGGACCTGGCTCCCGCCGACGGTCCCCCTCGCGGCGTTCGCCGCGGCCGTGGCGCTCTGGCAGGCCGGCGACGCGCGGGGGCTCGCCGGCCTCCTCGCGGTCGCGGGTGCGGTCCTGCTGGTCCGCGGCCCGCCGCGCCGCCGCGGCGTCCGCTGACCGGTTCCACTTCCGCCCCGGTCGAGGAACCTTCTTGGCCCCGGGGCGGCCACGTCGGACCCGATGAGCGACGCGCGGCTCCTCGCCCTCCCGCCGCCGGCCCTCCTCGACGCCAGGGACGCCGCCCTCGCGGACCTCCTCGCGTACTTCGACCCTGACGGCGCCTGGGTCGTCGGCCCGGAGCGCGCGCCACGGCTCCACGCCCGGGTCCGCCACGCCGCCGGGTGCCCGGTCGTCCACCCTCGCCTCGGCCGCGCGTGCGGCGGCGTCCGCCACGACCGGGTCGGGGACGTCGACGTCGTCTCGGCCCGGGACGCCGCAGCGCTCGCCTCGCTCGCCGAGCGCGGTGTCGACGCCGACCTCGCCGCGGGCGCCGCGACCTACCTCGCGTGTCCCGCCGTGGCCGTCGACGTCCGCCCGACGTCCCTGACGGCCGGCCTGACGAACGCCGGTGCGCTCCTGTCCGCCGTCGAGGCGCTGCCCGGCGACGTCACGGTGCTTTCGGGTGCGCTCCCCGCGGACTACGACCGGCGGTGGGCCATCCGTGCAGACGGAGCCGCTGCCACGGCTGACGGGACCGCTGCCGCCGTCGACGGCGGGGCCGTCGCCGCGAGGGTGCGCCTCCGTGGAACCGGTGACGGCGCCGGCCGCCACGGGCCCGGGGCCGTGACCGCGCTCGCCCTCGATGCGGACGGGACGGTGGGTGCCGAGCGCGTCCCCGCCGACGCCTTCGGCCTGCGGGCGCTGACCGGCGTCGGGCCGGCGACGGCCGACGCGCTCCGGGCCGCGGGGTACGAGTCCCGCGCCGACGTGGCC
>JBDGTC010000094.1:0-23743 GCA_042217215.1 Halobacteriaceae archaeon | reverse complement strand
GAACACGGCGGGCGCCTCGGCCGAGGTTGAGTCGGGGGACGGGCGGGTCACTCCCCCTCTGGTGGGCGGAGGACGAGCGCCGCGACGCCGGCCAGGAGCGCGGCGGTGCCACCGAGGAGGAAGGTTACCTCCCACGACGTCGCGAGGACGAGCCACCCGGCGACCGCGCCGCCGAAGACCCCGCCCCACATCTTCCCGGAGTAGACCAGCGCGTAGTTCGCCGACGAGTGGCGCTCGCCGTAGTAGTCGCCCACGAGGCTGGGGAAGAGGGTGAACTGCGGGCTCCAGAAGAACGTGGCCACGACGACCGCAACGACGAACGCGAGGTCGAGGCCCGCGACGCCGGTCGCCACGACCAGGTAGAGCCCCAGTCCGCAGGCCGCGAACGCCGCCGCCATCGCCCGTCGGCGGTCGACCCGGTCGGACGCGGCACCGAGCAGCAGTCGTCCGACGCCGCCGGCGAGCGGGAGGACGGTCGCCGCGAGGGTCGCCGTCACCCCGGTGAGTCCCTGGTGGGCCGCGAACTGGACGATCTTTGCGGTGAGCATGAGGCCCGCCCCGCTCACGGCCACGAACATCGCGTAGAGCACCCAGAACTGCCACGTCCGCACCATCTCCCCCGACGTGAACTGACGGGAGCGCTCGACCTCCCCGGCGGCCCTGGCGCCGATCTCGGCGCGAGCGGACGCCGTGTCCGTCCGATCGGTGTCGGCCCGGCGGAGTGCGCCCCCCGGTGGGTCGCGCAGGACCAGGCCCCCGGCCACGACCACGACCCCGATGAGGACGCCCATCGCGCGGAGCACGTCCGGGTAGCCGGTGGCGGTGGCGTGGGCGCGCACCACGGGGACGAACGCCGCGCTCCCGCCGGCGAAGGCCATCGTCCCCGCGCCGGTCGTGAGGCCGCGCCGGTCGGGGAACCACTTGATGGCCGTGTTGACGGCGACGGTGTAGACGATGCCGACGCCCACCGCACCGAGGGAGTACGCGAGGTAGACCTGCCAGACCGCCGTCGCGGCCGCAAGGCCCACGTAGCCGCCACCGGCGAGCACGCCCGCCACCACCGAGAGCGCCCGCGGTCCGTGACGGTCCCGCAGCCACCCGACCGGGAACTGCGACCCGGCCTGGACGACGACGAAGAGCGTGAACACGAGCCCGATGGCGGGGAGGTCGAGGCCGAGGCGCTCCGCGATGGGGCTCTCGATGGCCGTCCAGACGTACTGGTAGGGACCCACGACCGCCATCATCGCGGCGGCCGCGAGGACGAGCCACCACCGCGAGTGACCCAGGTGGTCACGTGCCCGCTGCGCGTGGGTGGCCGGCCCCGAGGGACCGTCGCCGGACGCTCGGGCGGCGTCACCGGACCCTCGATCCCCGTCGTCGCCGGCCATGCGGGAGTCGAGCGCCGGCGCCGGGAAGTCGGTTCCGGTGACACGCGGTCGATGGGACCCGGGCGCGATCCCCGCGGCTGGGTTTAAAGGCATGGCGCCCCGACCGGCCCACATGGACGGGCTGATCTCCGAGACCGGCGCCGAGCAACTCGTCAGCGTGTGCCGCACCGCGGCCGGCGAGAAGCTCCGCTCCATCACCTACTTCACCCACGACGACTACGAGCAGGTGTACCTGCGCTCGGATCTCGAGGCGGACGCCGACCTCTCGAGTTTCATCGGTCTCGAGTGGCACGGGTTCGAGACGACCCAGAGCGTCTACCGGGACTCCGAACTCGGCGGGTACCGCTACACGCTGCGCGGGTTCGAGAACGGCTACCTGCTCCGCGTGACGACCCAGAACAAGGGCGTGTTCATCACCACCGACGGGCTGACCCTCGCGGACTACGAGTCCGTCGCGACCGCCCTCCGGGAGCTCCTGGAGGAGTGGGAGCGGCAGGGACCGCCCGCGGCCGGCGAGGCGGAATGACCGTCGGCCACGACCACCCGACCGTCGAGACGCTCGAGGGCGAACTCGGGACGCGGGGTCCGACCGACCGCCCCTGCGTCCGCCTCGACGCCGGGGACGCGGACGCGCTCGCACTCGAGTCGGTCGTCCGCGTCGTCCTCGACGGCGAGACGGGCCGCGGCCGGTTCGTCGACGGCCGGGCTGGCCCGGAGCTCCGGGCCGTCTTCGACACGCCCGAGCAGGTCCGGACCCCGGGAGCGGGCGAGAACCGCCTCGCTGCGTGGGTAGACGACCACGACCTCTCGGAAGGGCGGACGGTGCACGTCGACGTCGTCGAGCGTGGCGAGCGCTACGGCCTCCGCGCACCGGGCCAGCGGGCGACCTACCGGGATCTCGGCAGTCCCGACGAGTCACTCTCGGTCCTCGCGGAGGACATCGCGGAGGACTGACGCCCCGCGCCCGCGGCTCACCGGACCTGGTTCTCGAGGTCCTCGAAGCCGTCCTCGGCCGCGCGGGCGAGGTTCGCTGCGAGGATGTCGGCCCGGCGCTCGTAGTACTGGGGCGTGTGCCCGGCGTTGTGTGGCGTGATCTGGACGTTGTCGAACCCCCAGAGCGGGTGGTCCGGCGGGAGGGGCTCCGGGTCGGTCACGTCAAGCGACGCGCCGCGCAGGCTGTTCGCGCGGAGGGCATCGACCAGCGCCCCGGTGTCAACCACCGGCCCCCGGGCGACGTTGACCAGGACCGCCGACGGCGGGAGCGTCTCGAGGGCGGCGGCGTCGACGAGTCCCCGGGTCTCCTCGGTCAGTGGGCAGGCGCACACGAGGTAGTCCGTGTCGGCGAGGGCGTCGTGCAGGTCGTCGAAGCCGTACACCGCGTCGGTCGGTCCGCCCTTCTCGGGCGAGTAGCGGACCCCGACGGTCTCGACGTCGAACCCGTCGAGCCGGTCCACGACCGCCTGGCCGATGTTCCCGAGACCGACGACGGTGACGGTCTCGCCGGCCAGCTCCCGCGCCTGGTAACTCCGCCACTCCCGGCGGTCCTGGCGGCGCCGGCCGACGTGGAAGCGCCGCGTGAACCATAGGACGGCCCCGAGGACGTGCTCGGCGACGTTCGGCCCGTGGACGCCAGCAGCGCTGGTGACCGCGACGCCCCGTTCCGCGAGGTGGTCGAGTGGCAGGTGGTCGGTGCCGGCGTACACGCAGGCGAACAGCCGCACGGGGGTGTCGACGAGGTCCTCCGGGTCGACGGCGTAGCCGGTCGCGACATCGGCCTCTGCGAACGCGCGCCGCTCGGCCTCGGGGGTGCGCGCGAGGCGGACGTCGGCATCGGGCAGGCGTTCGCGCACGGCCTCGGCGTACTGGTCGGCCGCCATCCCGTGGATCTTCTGTCGCAGCACCGCGACGTCGTACTCGAGTCCGGGGTACCGCTCGGGCATGGTCGGGGACTTCGAGGCCAGGGGTGCTAACGGTCGGGGGTCGACGTGGTGAGCCCGAACAGTTATGTGCCTCCCTACCTTGGTATAGAGTGGCATGGCTGGAGCGAGCGAGCGCACGGTTCCGGGACTTCGCCCCGCCGACGAGACGATTCTGGCCGCACTCGCGGCGTCCCGGGCCGAGTATCCGGCCATCCTCGCCGCCGAGACCGGCCTCCACGTCCCGTACGTCCGCCGCCGGTGTGACGCGCTGGCGGAGTCGGGCCTCGTCGAGCAGGTGAGCGACGAGGTGGTCTACCGGCTCACCGACGCCGGCGAGCGGGCGCTCAGTCCTCGCGACCCTCGAGGGTGAACTCGTCGGGGGGCTGGCCCGCCCGCTCGACGACCGACTCGGCGACCTCGATGGGGCAGTCGACGCGCACGGCGACGGAGACGGCGTCGCTCGCGCGGACGTCGAAGGTGTGCGCCCGACGCTCGCCGTCGACGTACTGCTCGGCGTCGAGCTTCGCCATGAACGTGCCCTCCGCGACGGCGTCGATGCGCACACGATCGATGGCCCCGCCGAAGTCTGCGACGACCGTCGCGAGCAGGTCGTGGGTGAGCGGCCGCTCGAAGGACTCTCCCGCGAGCCCGAGTTCGACGGTGTGGGCCTGGTCCGGCGTGACGAGTATCGGGACGACGGCGTCCCCGACGTCGAGGACGACCACCGGTGCCTCCGCCGTGGTGCCGACCGTCCGGACGGTGGCCTCCCGCGTCATGTCCCGACCGTCGCCCCGCGGGGAGAAAACGTCGTCGCTCCCGCGGACGGCGAGTAAACGTTATTGACGTGCCGGAAGGACATGCGACCATGAGCGTCCTTGACCAGGTCAAGGAGCTACTCGGCCTCGACGCCGGCACGGCGGAGCAGGTGACGTTCTCGGCCCGGCAGGTAAGCCCCCTCGCCGATTACCAGCTGGGCTTCGAGGGGACATACGAGTACGTCGACGACGAGGTCACCCACCGCGTCGAGCGTCGCTTCGACGTCTACGTCCCGGACGACGAGGAGGAGCGCCCGCGCGCGGAGGTCCACGAGGAGCGCTACGAGGACGGCGAGCAGGTCGGCGAGGAGACGACCGAGATGACCGTCCAGGTCAACCCCGAACTCACGGACTCTCGCCTCCGGAGCGCCACCCACTCGTTCCTCGAGGGGTGGCACGAGGACCACGACCCGCGCCCCGGGGAGCTGCAGGACGAGGAGTGACGGACGGCCGGTAGCCCCCGGGCGGTTCCGCCGCGGCCCCATCGCCTATGTGGCTCCACCGCGCGGGTAGCCACGTGCACCGACCACTCGCCCGACCGGAGCGCCGCGACCAGCCGCTGGTGGTCGCGTGAGCCGCGACGAGTCCGCCGACGCCGCCGACACCGGGGGACCCCTCGAGACTGACGACGCCGTCGGGAGCGCCGACCCGCCGAGGGACCCCGTCGTCACCGTCGAGGGGCTCCGGAAGGAGTACGGCGACGTCGTGGCCGTCGCCGACTCGACGTTCGCGGTCCACGCCGGCGAGGTGTTCGGCCTCGTCGGCCCCAACGGCGCCGGGAAGACGACGACGCTGAAGGTGCTGGCCGGCCTGGTCGCCCCGACTGCGGGGACCGTCCGCGTCGCCGGGGCCGACCCCGACACCGCGGCCGCACGCTCTGCGCTCGGGTGGCTCCCCGAGGAGTCCCCCCTCTACGAGGAGATGACCGCGCGGGGGTACCTCCGCTTCTTCGCCGACCTCTACGACGTCCCGCGCGAGACAGCCGACGAGCGCATCGCACGCACGCTCGACCGTCTCGACCTCGCGGAGCGGTCTCGCGCGCTCGGCGACTGCTCGAAGGGGATGCGCCGGAAGGTCGCCATCGCGCGCTCGCTGGTCAACGACCCCGACCTCGTCGTCTACGACGAACCGGCGTCGGGTCTCGACCCCGTCACCACCCGGGAGGTGATCGAGTTCACCCGCGAGCTCGCCGCCGCGGGCACGACCGTGGTGTTCAGCGCGCACAACCTCCACCACGTCGAGAGCGTGTGTGACCGGGTCGCCATCATGCGCGGGGGCGAACTCGTCACCCGTGGCACGCTCCCGGAGATCCGCGCGGCCCACGGGGGAACCGAGTACGTCGTCTACACGACCGTGCCGGTCGCGGACGCCGAGGCGCTCGCGGCAGCGGCGGAGCGGGGGGAGCGACCGCCTGGCCACGGCGGGGCGGCCACGGCGACACGCGCCCCGGACGAGGCGACCCACCGCGTCGTCGTCTCCTCGATGGACGCCGTCGACGCCCGCCGCGAGGAGGCCGCCGACCGGGGCGGCCGCGTCGTCGACATCCGGACGCGAGAGCCCAGCCTCGAGGACATCTTCCTCGCGGTCGTCGACGCGGACGAGCGATGACGCCACGACACCTCCTGCGCATCGCGCGGTGGGAGGTCGGCCGGACCGCGAGCGAGGTTGACCGGCGGACCGTCGTGGTCCTCCTCGTGCTCGTCGGCGGCCTCGCGGTGGTCGGCCCCGCGCTCGCGGACGCCGGGAGCGGCCCGTCGCGGGGCATCTACCGCGTCGCTGGCACCGACGGCGGGCCGTACGCGGCGGTCGTCGCCGACGCGACCGAACTGCGGGCCGTGGACGCGGGGCCCGGCGCCGTGCGCGCGCGCCGCGCCGATGTCCGGGTCGTCGGCGACCCCGCGACCGGCGAGACCGAACTCGTCGTCGCCGACTCCCAGAAGGGCAGGGCGGCCCTCGACGCGCTGCGGTCGGCGGTCTCGCGGTACAACGACCGCCTGATGGCACGAGAGGACGACCGCGCCGCTGCCTTCCCCGTGAGGGTCACGGTCGATTACCGGGACCGGACGGTCAGTCAGGTCGGACCGACCGCCACGCCGGGCACCGGCGATGGCGACGGGGACGGCCGCTCGACGCAGACCACCGCCGCGCCGTCGACCGGTCAGGATGGCGACTGGGGCTTCCTCGGTGGGCTGCTCGACGGCAGTCCGCTCGGCGGGCTCCGTGCGACCGGGCAGTCGCTGTTCGGCGCGCCCCAGACCGGGACGCCCGGGGACATCCAGCCGCCGTTCCCGATGCAGGCCCTGCTCGTGGCCTTCGCGTTCGTCGTGCCGCTGAACCCGGTGGCCCAGGCCTTCGGCTCCTCGGTCATCGGCGAGCGCATCGACCGGCGCGGCGAGCCCCTGCTCGTCTCGCCGGCGAGCCGGGGCGACATCGTGCTCGGGAAGACGCTGCCGTACGCCGCGGCGAGCGTGCTCCTCGCCGCGCTCGTCGCGCTGCTCATGGGTGCCGGGCCGGTGTCGCTGATCGCGGTCCTCCCCGTCGTCGCGGTGTTCCTCGGGGCGACCCTGGTCGCGGGCCTGTTCGCGCGCTCGTTCTCGGAGCTCACCTTCCTCACGATGACGGTGAGCGTGGTCGTCACGGCGTACGTCTTCGTGCCGGCGGTGTTCACCGACGTCCACCCGGTGGCGTCCATCTCGCCGCTGTCGATGGTGGTGCGGGACCTCACGGGCACGGCGGTCCGGCCCGCGACCTTCGCCTTCGCCACCGTCCCGATGAGCCTCGTCGCCGTCACGCTGTTCGGCCTCGGCGTCTCGGTGTACCGCGAGGAGGACCTCTTCACCCAGCGCCCACCGCCGGCGAAGGCCCTCGACGCCGTCGCGGCCCACCTCACCCGCCGCCGCGTGCCGCTCTGGGCCGCGCTCACGCTCCCCTTCGTCTTCGTCGCGGAGCTGTTCGCCGTGGCCGTGCTGTTCGTCCTGCCCGCCTCGGTCGGGCTACCCGTGCTGCTCGCCGCCGTCGCGCTGATCGAGGAGGTGGCGAAGAGCCTCCCGGTGCTCGCGGCCCTCAGGCGGGGGATCGTCGATAGCGCCCGCGGTCCCGCGCTGCTGGCCGGCGCGCTCGCCGGCTTCGGCTTCGCCGTCGGCGAGAAGGTGTTCGCGGTCGCACAGGTGGTGGGCCTGCCCGAGCTCCGCCTCGGGCGGGCGGCCTTCGCGCCGGTGGACGCCGGCGACCCGCTCCTCCTCGTCGGGCTCCTGCTCGCTCCGGTCGCGCTCCACGTCGGCACCGCCGTGCTCTCCGCCGCCGGCGCACGGCGCTCGCTCCGTGCGTACGGCGTCGCGCTGACGGGCGCGGTGCTGGTCCACCTGGCGTACAACGCGACGGTGGTGAGCCTCGTTGTCTGAGTCGCCACGCCCGGACAGTGGGGGCGACGCGGGGGCGTCCGGCGGACGTGTCGAGGTCGAGGCTTCGTGGCGCCCGGCGCTCCGCCGTCGCTGGGCCGTCGCGCGGCGCACGCTCCGCGGGCTCCGACGGGAGAAGACCATCGTCCTCGCGGTCCTCACGCAGCTGTTCGTCGCAGCGTTCTCCTCGTTCCTCCTCGTCGGCCTCGTGAGCTTCTACAGCCCCGCGGCGGCTGGCGGCGCGGCGGCGGTGACCTTCGGGGTCACCGGCAACGCCTCGGGCGACCTCGCGTCGACGTTCGCGGACGGACAGAGCCGCGACGTCCGGCGCTTCCCGGACCGGGAGGCAGCCTCGGCAGCCTTCGCGGCGGGCCGCGTCGACGCCGTCGTGGTCGGCACCGAGCGCCCCGACGGCCGCGTCGAGGTGACGCTCGTCGCGCCCGAGGGGGAGGTCCGGACGACGCTGGTCGTCGTCCAGGCCCGGGAGGCCCTCTCGGCGCTCGAGCGACAGCGCCGCGACGCGCTCTCCCACCGCCTCGAGCGGACCCCGGTCCCGATGCCGCCCGACGCGGGCGGCAACCCCTACTTCGGGTTCACGTACACCGTCCTCCTCCCGCTCCTGCTCGTCCTGCCGGCGTTCGTGAGCGGCTCCATCGTGACCGACGCCCTCACCGAGGAGCTCGAGCGGGGCACCTTCGAGCTCCTGCGCGTGACGCCGCTCTCCCCCGCCGGCGTCGTCGACGGCGTCGGAGCCGCGGCGGTCGCCCTCGCGCCGGTCCAGGCCGGCGCGTGGCTCGCCCTCCTGGCGGCGAACGGCATCCCGGTGGTCCACCCGGTCGCGCTGCTCGCGCTCGCGACGGGGCTGGCGGGGGCGGCCGTGGCGTGTGGCGCGGCCGCGGCACTCGTCGTCGCCGAGCGCCGGGGCGCACAGCTCGTGTACTCGGTCGGCGTCCTCGGCGCGGCCGCGCTCGCCTCGGTGCCCGCGGAGAACCCGACGAACGCCGTCGCGAAACTCGCCATCGGGAGCGCGACGCCGGCCACGGGCGTCGTCGTGGTGGCCACCCTGGCCGTCGCCGCGGCGGGGTTCACGCTCGCGCGGCGGCTCGCCGGCCGGACCGCGGCGACGACCGACTGAGTCCGCGTCGGCCTCCCCGCTCAGTCCTCGGCCACCGGGGCGTCGACGAGGTCGTAGAAGTCGGTGATGGCGTCGTCGGTGCCCGCCACGACGAGTGCGTCACCCGCTTCGAACCGGAAGTCCGGGCCGACATCGGTGAGCACGCGGTCGTCGCGCTCGACGGCGACGACCGTGCAGTCCGTGCGGGCGCGGAGGTCGACGCCCGCCGGCGTCTCGCCCGCGAGCCGAGGCGCCTCCGTCCGGACGAGCTCGATGCCGGTCTCGAGGCCGAGCACCTCCTCCCCGAGGACGTCGCCCGCGAGCATCCGCCCTGCGACGGTCGCGAGCGCGAGGACGTAGTCGGCGTCGGCGCGGTAGAGCTTGCTCGCGCTCTCGGCCTCGTTGGCGCGACACACGATCTCGACGTCGGGGTTGAGCTGTCGCGCCACGAGCACGGTGAAGATGGTGCTGGTGTCGTCGGGGAGCGCGAGGACGAGGCCGCTCGCGGACTCGAGGGCCGCGTCGCGGAGCGTCCGCTCGTCGTCGACCTCGCCCTCGACGTCGACGCCCGGCTTGCGTTCGCGGTCGACGACGGTGGTCTCGAGGCTGGCCTCCTCGACCACCGCGCGGACGGTCTCTCCCACCTCGCCGTACCCGCCGACGACGATGCGGTCGTGGTCGTGGCCGCGCCGGCGCGACAGCGTCAGCTCGCGCATCGCCTCGAGCTGCGTCTCGGTGCCCGCCACCAGGAGCACCGTCGAGCGCTCGATGCGCTGGTCCGGGCCGGGGTTCGGGACGAACTCGCCGTCGAACCACGCGCCGATGACGTTCGCGCCCGTCTCCTCGCGCACGCCGCTCTCCGCGAGCGAGACGCCGTCGACGGGGCTGCCGGCCTGCACGGGGAGCTCGGCCAGCTCGAAGTCCTGGCCGATGCTGACGGTGTCGCCCAGCTTCGTCGTCACCGAGCTCGTCACCTTGTCGGCGAGGGTGCGACCGAGGAGCTCCCGCGGCGAGTGGACGCTGTCCGCGCCCGCGTACTCGAGGTACGCGCGTCGCTCCGGCTCGTCGAGGAGCGCGACCACGCGCACCTCCGGGGCGAGCTCGCGCATCGACAGCGCGATGGTCGCGTTCGCCTCGTCGCCGGCGTCACACACCACGGCGCGCGCGGCGTCGGCGCCGGCGTCTTCGAGTGTCGACACCGACTCCGGGTCGCCGTGCACGACGGCGTCGTCGTCCTCGTGGACCGCCTGGGCGGTCTCGCGGTCTGCCGTCACGTAGGTGTACGCCACGCCGCGGTTCTCGAGCTCCTCCCCGAGGGTCCGTGTGCGGGGAGTCACCCCGCAGACGACGACGTGTCCCGTGCCCTCGTACGTCGCCGGGAGCCGCAACTCGAGGCGGGACTCCAGCCACGGGGCCACGAACAGCGGGAGCGCGAGGAAGACCAGCGAGACGCCAGAGAGCTGCATCAGCACCATGAGGGCGTTCATCCCCGGCGTCGTCCACGGCGCGTCCTCGCCGTAGCCGACGGTGGTGAACGTCTCGACGACGACGGTCAGCGACCGGAGGAGGCTCCGTGGCCGGCCCTCCACGGCGGCCATCCCCCACCAGTACGCCAGCGTGTACGCCAGGACGGCGGCGGCCACGAGGCCGAGGTAGCCGAGCGCCCGTCGCCGCTGGCGGTCCATCGGCCGTCGGTAGACGGTGCCCCCAGTTAGTCGTTCGGCTCCACGCCGGGCGGCAGCGGGCGGTCCGGACCGCGGGACCGCCGCGGGGCCGACGCCGGGTCAGCGCACGGCGTCGAGCGCCCCGAGGAGGCGGTCGGTCCGCGCGAGCAGCGTCTCCGCGTCCGACGCGAGGAGCTTCACGACCGGCTCCTTCCCCACCTCGCCGGGGTCGGCGACCGCCACGGGGGTCCCCTCCACGGACGCGAACGCGCGGTCGGCGCCCCACGCCATCGTGGAGCCCTCCTCGGCCTTCACCGCGTCGGGCTCCTCCCCGCGGTCGTAGCTCGCGACCGGACCGGAGAGCGCGTCCAGGGCGTCGTCGACGGCGGCGTCGTACCGGCAGTTCACGGCGAACCGCAGCGACGGGTCGTGCTCGCGCGCGGCGAGGAGGAAGCGCGCGACGTGGCTCGAGGCGCCGAACCGGACGCCGCGGTTGGGCTTCACGCCCGCGAGCGTCCGGGTGATGCGCCCCTCGACGGCCGCCGTCTCGGCGGGGTCCTCGGCGTAGGGCGTGGCGCCGACGACGTTCATGCCCACCTCCGGCACGAGCGGAGAGACGTCTCGCTCGACGAAGCCGCGGACCACGCTCTCCACGGCCTCGGCGGTGGGATCCCGGGCGGCGCGCTCCCGGAGTCCGGCGAGCGGGTTCACCGGCCCCGGCCCGTCGCCCACGTCGTAGTGGTACCGCACCGCGCGCTCCATCCCGGCGGTCGCGGACCGGACGGCGGACTCGAGCCCGTCGCCCCGGGCGAGGCGGGCGGCGACGGCACTCGAGAGCACACACCCCGACCCGTGGGTCGCCTCGGTGTCCACCCGCGGGTGCTCGAAGGTCCGCGCGCCGGCCTCGGTCACGAGCACGTCACGGACCACGTCGCCGCGGGCGTGCCCGCCCTTCACCAGCGCGGCCCGGGCGCCGGAGTCGATGAGTGCCTCGCCCGCGGCTACCTGCCCCTCGACGCCCTCGGCGGCGAGCGCGTCCGCAGCGACGTCGGTCAGCACGGCGGCCTCGTCGAGATTCGGGGTGACGAGCGCGGCCTCGGCGACGAGCGCGTCGTAGGCCCGCTCGGCGTCCCGGTCGAGCAGGCGGTCCCCCGACGCCGCCACCATCACCGGGTCCACCACGACGGGGCAGTCGAGGTCCGCCGCCCGGTCGGCCACGAGGTCGACGACCTCGGCGGTCGCGAGCATCCCGGTCTTGGCCGCCCGGAGGTCGAAGTCACCGGCCACGGCGTCGAACTGCGCCGCCACCTCCGCGGTCGGGACGACGTGGACGCTCTCGACGCCGCGGGTGTTCTGGGCGGTCACGGCCGTCACGACGCTCGTCGGGAACGCGCCGCCTGCCGCCATGGCGGCCAGGTCGGCCTGGACGCCGGCGCCGCCGCCCGCGTCGCTCCCGGCGACGGTGAGCGCGACGGGGCGGTCGTCGGGCGCGGGGCTGCGTCTGCCGGTCATGGCCGCGCCTTCGCGCGGTCGCTACTAAGCGGTGGTGGTCTCGCGGGTCGGGTCGGCGGTGCCCTCGTCGCGCCGGTGGTCACTCCTCGGCCCGGGCGAACCGCTCGACGGCGCCCCAGTACGGGTCGACCTCCGGGTGCTCGACGCGCTCCCCGTCGACGGTCAGCCCGGAGCCGTCGCGCACCTCGCCCACGTCCGCGGCGGGGATGCCCGCCTCGTCGAGCGCGTCGAGGACGTCGTCGACGCCGTCGGGCGCGACCGCACACAGGAGCGTCCCCTCGCTGATGGACGTCCACGGGTCGACGTCGAAGGCGTCACACGCCGCCATCACGCCGGGCATCACCGGCACGGCGTCGCGCTCGATGGCGATACCGACGTCGCCGGCGCGCGCCATCTCCACGAGGCCGCCGTACACCCCACACTCGGTCGCGTCGTGCATCGCGGTGACAGAGCCCGCGGCGGCCGCGACCATCGCGTCCTTCACCGGGCTCATGTCGTAGAAGCGGTCCTGGGCGGCCGCGAGGTCCGCCTCGGCCATCTCGACGGCGTCCTCGAACTGGATGGAGAGCAGTGCCGTCGCCTCGATGGCGGGCCCCTTCGTGATGACGACGCGGTCGCCGGGGCGGGCGCCGTCCGGCCGCACCAGGTCGCCGGGGTCGCCGACGGCGAGCGCGGTGCCGCCGCCGACCATCGGGTAGTTGCAGCCGGCGTACCGGGCCGTGTGGCCCGTCACGATGGCGACGTCGAGGTCCCGGGCCTCGCGGTCGAAGGTCCGCCACAGCGTCGCGAACTGCTCGTCGGTGAGCTCCGGCGGGAAGTTGAGGTCGACGCTGAGGAAGGCGGGCGGGAGGCCGCTCACCGCCACGTCCGAGAGCAGGATGTGGAAGGCGAACCAGGCCGCCCGCTCGAACCCCAGCGAGGGCATCACGAACACCGGATCCGCCGCCATCGCCACGGCCCGGTCGCCGATGGACGCCACGCCGAAGTCGACGCCGTGCTGTGGCCCGAGCGTGACGTCGTCCCGGTCGGCGCCGAGGTGGGGGTAGACGTACTCGTCGAAGTGCTCGCGGTCGATCTTCCCGAGGTCTGCCATGGACTATCCAGACGGCGCCCCGTGATAGTCGTAGCGACGGAAGCCCGGGCCGCGACGAGTTGGTCACGCACCGAGCACCTGGCGGCGACGGCGGAGCGTAACCCCCATATGGCACAGCACCGAAGCTCCGGCCATGACGACCGTCATCGACGTCGAGGGCATGTCCTGTGATGGCTGCGAGGAGATCGTCGCCGACTCGCTCGAGGAGGTCGCGGGCGTCGAGTCCGCCACGGCCGACCACGAGGCCGACCGCGCCACCGTGGAGGGCGACGCTGACGCCGACGCGCTGCTCGACGCCGTGGACTTCGCCGGCTACGAGGGCGAACTCGCGGAGGCCGCGGCCGAGGAGGCTGGCGAGGCCGGCGACGAGGCTGCAGACGACGCCGCGGGCGAGAGCGCCGACGCGGCCGACGAGGGCGAGTAGCGCTCCACACCGCCCGGGCGGCAGGGCTCGACTCACCGCTCCCCCTGGCCCCGTCCGTCGCCTGGTGACGCACACGTTACCGAGGACATTTAGTGCTCGCGTCCGAACCGTCTCGCGATGAGCGACGAGCCCCTAGAGGACCTTCCCCCGAGCGCGAAACTGGTCGTGAAGGTCCTGGAGTACAACGGCGGTCTCACTCAGAAGCAGATCGTCGAGAAGTCCCGCCTCTCCCAGCGCACCGTCCGCGACGCGCTCGACCGCCTCCAGGAGTCGGAGGTCGTCGACAAGGAGATCTACATCCCCGACGCGAGACAGAACATCTACCGCCTCGTCGCCCCCGAGCCCACGGCCGACACGCCCGAGCAGCGCGCCTGACCCCGGGGGGTACCGTCGGTGCGCGCTCGACCCGGTGGCCCCGCTCGTTCTCTGAGTTGCCCCGACCGCTCGCGCCGCTGTTCCCCGACACGGACCTGTCCACCGGCGAGCGCGAGTCGGCCCAGGGCGGCCTGTACACGATCACGGTGGCACGCCGCGCCGGTCCGGAGACGCGGTCAGACTAAATTCCGACGCCCCCTTGCACAACATCAACGCGAGCCGACGAAAGGGATGGTGAACTTCTCTCCGAAAAGAATACTACGGTCGCGGACAACCGTCGGACTGCCTGCACTCGCAGGCATCGTGCCCACTGCCGGAGGACTGTGCCTCTGACGGCAGCACGGGGCCCGGCGCCCCGCGTAGACCGGGGCGCTTTCCGACGAAACCACCAAGAGCGACGCGGCCGTGGCGTCGGACATGGGAGAGGTCCTCTCCGACGACGCCGCGTCCGTCCTGGCGCACGCCGCCGCGCCACCCGACCCGGTCCTCGCCGAGATGGCGGCCCACGGCCGCGAGGAGTCGTTCCCGGTCGTGGGTCCACACGCCGGCCGCGCGCTGCGGCTCCTCGCCCGGACGGCGGGTGCGCGACGGGTGTTCGAGTTCGGCTCCGGCTTCGGCTACTCCGCGGCGTGGTTCCTCGGGGCGCTCCCCGACGACGGCGAACTCGTGCTCACGGACCACGACCCGGCGCGCCTCGACACCGCCCGGGAGTTCCTCGGGCGGTACGACTCGCCGGTCACCGTCCGCTACGAGGCGGGTGACGCCATCGAGACGTTTGCCGAGACGGTCGGCGGGACGGAGAAGCCCGTCGACGTCGCGCTGTTCGACCACGAGAAGTCGCGGTACGTCGAGGCTCTCGACGCCGTACTCGGGACGCTCGAGCCGGGCTCGCTGGTCGTCGCCGACAACGTCCTCGCCGGCCCCGTCACCCCGGGCGCGGTCCGGGACGCCCTCGCCGGCGACGAGCCCGCGGACGAGACCGTCGCCGGCGTGGCCCGCTACCTCGAGTGCGTCCGGGACGACCCGGCCCTCGAGACGTCGGTCCTCCCGCTCGGGGAGGGGCTCGCCGTGAGCCGGTACGAGCCCTGACCGGGCGGCGACGGTGACGCCGGGCGTTACAGGCCGAGCGGTGCGGGCACCTCGAGGGTCTCGTCGTAGCCCACCGCCGGGGCCCGGAGGGTGGGCCACTCCGACCCGGCCACGGTGAGGTTCTCGATCTCGTCGGCGGTGACGAGCCACGTCCCCTCGCTCTTCGCGCCCTCCACGGTCGGGTTGTACGCGTAGCCCATCGGGAGCGTCACCGGCTCGTCGCTCGCGGGTGCGGCCTTCCACTCCCGGCCGGCGTAGCCCGCGGCGCCGCCCTGGTGGTGTCTGCGCCACTCGCCCTCGTGACCGAGGTCCGCGTACGCGTCGCGGACGGCCTCGAAGACGTCACCGGCGGTGCCGCCGTCGCGGCCGACCGCCCGCGTCGCGGCGAGCGCGGTGGCCTCGACGCGCGCGGCGTCCCGGGTCCGGCGCTCGAACCAGCGCGGCGGATCGAACGCCACCGCGCGGGTCGCGGAGGCGTACAGCCCGTCGCGGTAGCCGTTGACCGAGACGATCACGTACTCGCCGAGGGGCTCGTCGGCGACCGTGAAGTGACGGTGCGAGCGGGCGCGCTCGCCCCCGCCGACCAGGAGGACGGGCGCCCGGAGCCCGCGCTCTCTGAGTTCGCGCGCCACGACCGCCGACAGCTCGCGCTCGGTGTCATCGGGGTGGGCCTGTGCGGCGGCGACCTCCACCGCCCGGGCGGTGTCGCGGGCGACGGCCCGGAACCGCCGCCGGTCGCGGTCCGAGAGCGGCTGCCGGAGGGCGCTCGCCGTGCCCGGCCCGATGCGATCCAGCCCCGGAACGTCGAAGTCGGCGACGGCCGGCGTCGGCGAGCGCTCGGCCACGGCCTTGGCCAGCGAGGACTCGTACCAGTTGTACGACTCCACGAGGACGTCGCCGGGCAGCTCCTCGTCCCGCAGGCGGTCGCGCTCGATGTTGCTCGTCACGACGGTGACGCCGTCGCCGTCGAACCCCGCGGCGGCGACGCCCACGTCGGCGTGCTCGCTCACGATGACGTCGCCGCCCGTCAGCCAAGCCACGTTCTGCGGGCGGGCGAACCAGACGGCGTCGCACTGCTCGCGCAGGAGGAGCTCCTCGAGTCGCTCGCGTCGGTCCTCGTCCATGGCGGGGGTTCGACGACGCGGGACTTCAACAGTGTGGTCGCCGGAGTGCGCTCCCGCAGCACGAGGCCGGGGCCGACGGCGGCCACCGACCCGTCCTGCACCTTTTTGTCGGCCATGCGCGTAGCGCCGCGCATGGACATCGGTGTGCTCACCGTCGCACTCGGCGACGAGACGCTGGGCGACGCGCTCGCGTACCTCGAGGACCTGGGCGTCGGCGCCGTCGAACTCGGCACCGGCGGCTTCGTCGGTCAGGACCACCTCGATCGGGAGGCACTCCTCGACGACGAGGGGGCTCAGGACGACCTGCTCGGCACGGTCGAGTCCCACGACATGTACGTGAGCGCGCTCGCCACGCACAACAACCCCCTCCACCCCGACGAGGACCGTGCGGCGCGGGCCGACCGCGAGCTGCGCGAGACCATCGAACTCGCCGGTCAGCTCGGCGTGGACGCCGTCACCTGCTTCTCGGGGCTCCCCGCCGGCGCGCCGGGCGACGCGACGCCGAACTTCGTCACCGCCCCGTGGCCGCCCGAGCACCTGGAGGCCCTCGAGTACCAGTGGGAGGACGTGGGCATCCCGTACTGGTCCCAGGTCGCCGACCACGCCGAGCGCCACGACGTGAACGTCGCCATCGAGATGCACCCCAATATGCTGGTGTACGAGCCCACCTCCATGGTGCGCCTCCGGGAGGCGACCGGTGACCGCATCGGTGCGAACCTCGACCCGTCCCACCTCTACTGGCAGGGCATCGACGCCACCGAGGCTATCCGCTACCTCGGGGAGCACGACGCCATCCACCACGTCCACGCCAAGGACACCCGGACCTACGACGCGAACGTCCGGCTGAAGGGCGTGAACGATACCGTCCCCTACACCGACGAGGCCGACCGCTCGTGGCTCTTCCGCTCCATCGGCTACGGCCACGACGAGGCCCACTGGAAAGACGTCGTGAGCACCCTCCGGATGGTGGGCTACGAGGGCGCCCTCTCCATCGAGCACGAGGACTCACTGACCTCCGGGCGCGAGGGTCTCGAGAAGGCAGTCGACGTGCTCGGTCGCGCCGTCTTCGAGACCCGGCCCGGAGAGGCCTACTGGGCCTGACGCGGTGCCGCCGCGCGGGGAGACTGGCCCCGTCGCGCCACGACGCGGCGGGCACCGTGGGCAACCACTAAGTTCGGCCTCCACGCCCTCCCACCATGACGCTCCGAGTCGGCGTGCTGGGGTACCGGTTCATGGGACGGGCGCACGCGAACGCCCTCGCGCGCCTCCCGATGTTCTTCCCGGACGCACCGGCAGTCGAGCGCGACGTGCTGGTCGGGCGGGACGAGTCCGCGCTCGCCGACGCGGCCGACCGCCTCGGGTTCGCCCGCACCGCGACCGACTGGCGCGACGTGGTCGACGACGTCGACGTCTTCTACAACCTGGGGCCGAACGACCTCCACGCGGACCCCTCCATCGCGGCGCTCGAGGCCGGGACCCACGTCCTCTGCGAGAAGCCCCTCGCCCACACCCGCCGCGACGCCGAGCGGATGGCCGACGCCGCCGCAGCGAGCGACGCGCTCGCTGGCGTCGCCTTCAACTACCGGTTCGTGCCGGCGCTCTCGTACGCCCGCGAACTCGTCGCCGACGGCGCCCTCGGCGAGATTCACCACGTCCGTGCGAACTACCTCCAGGACTGGCTCGTGGACCCCGAGGCGCCGTGGTCGTGGCGCAACTCCGCGGCGGTCGCGGGCAGCGGTGCCCTCGGCGACCTCGGCGCGCACAGCGTCGACCTCGTGCGCTACCTCACCGGCCAGGAGTTCGAGCGCGTGAGCGGGCACCTGCGGACGTTCGTCGAGGAGCGGCCCACGCCCGACGGCGAGGAGACGCGCCCGGTCACCGTCGACGACGCGTACAGCGCGCAGGCCGAACTCTCCGGCGGCGCGATGGTCACCCTCGAGGCCTCGCGGTTCGCCACGGGCCACAAGAACGCCAACACCCTGGAGATCAACGGCTCCGAGGGGAGCCTCCGCTTCGACCTGGAGCGGCTCAACGAGCTCGAGGTGCTCCGCCCCGACGGCCGCGGCTTCGAGACGGTCCTCGTCACCGACGAGTCGGACCCGTACGTCGAGCACTGGTGGCCGCCCGGCCACACCGTCGGGTGGGAGCACACGTTCGTCCACGAGAACGCCGCCTTCCTCTCGGCGGTCGCGGCGGGCGAGGCCTACGAGCCGGACTTCGGGGACGGGCTCGCCGTCCAGCGCGTCCTCGACGCGATCGAGGAGAGCGACGAGCGCGGCGAGTGGCTCGCGGTCTGAGGAGTCCGGCGGAGGACGCGGGATCGCTCCCCGCGCTCAGTTGATGTCGGTCCGGTTGAAGTGCCAGTAGCCCACCAGCGCGGGGACGACGATCCAGAGGACGAGCGTCGCGAGTGCGAACCACCCCGTGAGGTAGAACGGGAGCGGACCGCCCTCGGGCGCGACGGCCGGCTCGTAGCCGAACGGCTGGTTGCTCACGAGGCCGATGACGGCGTGGTTGTACGCCCGCCCGGGCGAGAGCCGGGGGATGAAGAAGAACCACGCCGGAGCGTCCGGCGGCCCCTGCATGAAGGAGCCCGGCATCGGGATGCGCTTCGGGAAGAACACGCCGTCGGTGACCTTGTGGATCAGGTTCGGGACGTAGTCCAGCAGGAGCCCGACACCGATGAAGAAGCTGATGACGTAGAGGACCGCCCGCGAACTCGTCTGTGCGATGGCCGAGAGCGCGACCCCCACCGAGACGTACGCGAGCACGAACAGACACGTGAACAGCAAGAAGAGCAGGTAGGGGACCGGCGAGAACTGGCCGCCGAGGTAGACGATGACGCCCGCGCTGACGACGAACCCCAGCGCCACGCCGGTCCAGAGCACGCCAGCCCGCCCCAGAATCTTCCCGACGATGGCGTCGAACCGCGTGAGCGGCGCCGAGAAGAGGAACTTCACGCTGCCGGACTCGACCTCGCCCGCGATTGCCTTGTGGGTCACGGTGAGCACGACCACGGGGAGCACCGCCTCCGCGAGGCCGACGTAGAACCCGATGAACTCCACCGTGGTGAGCCCGAAGTTCGAGCCACCGATGAAGGTGAGGAAGCTGGGCCAGAACAGGGTGAGCAGGTCCGACTTGTTGAGTGCGAAGTAAAAGCCCGCGGTGAAGAGGATGAAGAGGGCCATCAGCGACCACAGCTCCCAGGAGCGCACCGCGTCCCGGTAGTCCTTCTTCGCGACGATGAGGGCACGACGGAGACCGAGCGCGGAGGACCCGGAGCTCATGCCTCACCCTCCTGTTCGGGTACGGTCTGTTCTGACGCCCCCTGCGTGAACGCCGCGAAGAGCTCGCGCAGCGACCCGGTGTCGCTCGTGAACGTCTCCACGTGCGCGCCGGTCTCGCGGACGGTCTCGTACACCTCGGTCTCGGCACCGCGGGTCGCAGTCACCGTGAGCCGGGAGTCGCGGGCGGTCACCTCGGTGACGCTGTCTAGTGCCTCGACCGCGCCGACGGTGTCGTCCCGCAGCGCGTCGACGCTGACGGTCACGGTCCGGTGCATGCCGACGGCGTCTCGCAACTCGTCGATGGTTCCCTCGGCGATGAGCCGGCCGTTGCTCATGATGCCGACCCGGTCGCAGACGGCCTCGATCTGGCCGAGGATGTGGGAGCTGAAGAAGATGGTCGCGCCGCGGGCCTTCTCCTCGCGCATGATCTCGAGGACCTCCGTCGCCCCGTTGGGGTCGAGCCCCGTCGACGGCTCGTCGAAGATGATGAGGTCGGGCTGACCGACGAGCGCCATCCCGAGCGCGAGGCGCTGGCGCATCCCCTTCGAGAAGCCGCCGGCGCGGCGGTCCGCCGCGTGGGCGATGCCGACCCGCTCCATGACGTCGTCGGGGTCGTCGGTCGCGCGCTTGGCGTCGATCATGAACTCCACGTGCTGGCGCGCGGTGAGCCGTCCGTAGACGTCGAACCCCTCCGGGAGCAGACCGGCGCGCCGCCGGATGGCGAGCGAGTCCGCCTGCGGGTCCATGCCGAGCACCGAGATGTCGCCGGACGTGGGGCGCACGAAGTCCAGCAAGATGTTTATCGTGGTCGACTTCCCCGCTCCGTTCGGGCCGAGGAAGCCGTAGACCTCCCCCTCGTCGATCGCGAGGTCGAGGTCGTCCACCGCGGTGACGTCACCGTACTCCTTGGTGACGCCCTCGAGTGAGATGGCTGCCATCGTGTGAAGGACACGCACTCCCCACCATATTTGTTACGATAGTTTGAACGGAACGGCGCCGGTGCCCAGCGCGGGTGGCCGCCGACTCGGCCGTTCAGCCGCCGGCCTGCAGGTCGTCGAGCACGTCGAGGACCGCCCCGGCGTGGCCGTCCGGCGAGACGTCCTCGAAGACCGCCGCGACGTGGCCGTCGGGGTCGACGACGTACGTGTTCCGGAAGACGCCGTCGTCGGTGTTCCCGAACGTGGTCTTCTCGCCATAGGAGTCGTAGGCCGACGCGACCTCGCCGTCCGGGTCCGAGAGGAGGTCGAACGGGAGGTCCTCCTCGTCGGCGAAGTCCGCGAGGTCGGCGACGGGGTCGTCGCTCACGCCGAGCACGACGGCGTCGCGGTCGGCGAGCGCCTCGCGCTCGTCGCGGAAGCCACGCGCCTCGGTAGTGCAGCCCTCCGTCGCGGCGCGGGGGTAGAAGTACAGGACGACCCACTCGCCGCGGTGGTCAGCGAGGGCGACCGGGTCGCCGTCCTGGTTCGCCAGTTCGAACGCCGGCGCCTCGGTCCCGACTTCGAGCATGGTCGCCCGTGGCGCCGTGGCGTCAACGCCCTTTCGGTGCCGGCCACGCGCTGCCGGAACGTGGCGGGGCGCTTCCCGCGGGCGTTCCCCCACGATACTTGTGCGGGCGGGACGAGCGGCAGCCATGGACGGACGACGCGTGCTGGTCACCGGGGGCGCCGGGTTCATCGGCTCGAACCTGGCGAACCACCTCGCCGGCGCGAACGACGTGGTGGTCCTCGACGACTGCTTCCTCGGGACGCCGGAGAACCTCGACGAGGGGGTGACCTTCGTCGAGGGCTCCGTCCTCGACGGGGACGTCCCGGCCGACGTGGACGTGTGCTTCCACCTCGCCGCGCTCTCCTCCCGGGCGATGCTCGAGGAGTCACCCCGCGAGGGCGCTCGGGTGAACCTGGAGGGCTTCGTGAACACGGTGGAGCAGGTCCGGACGGCCGGCTGTGACACGGTGGTCTACGCCTCCACCTCCTCGGTGTACGACGACGACCCGCCGGGCCGCGAGGACGACCCCGTCCGCGCCGACACCGGCTACGAGGCGTCGATGCTCTCCCGGGAGCGCTACATGGAGTACTACGACAGCTACTACGACGACCTCGCGGTCGCGGGCGCGCGGTTCTTCTCCGTCTACCAGGGCTACGGGGGTGCCGAGGCCCACAAGGGCGAGTACGCGAACACCGTCTCGCAGTGGGCGGCCAAGATGGCCGAGGGCGAGCGCCCCGTCCTCTGGGGCGACGGGGAGCAGACCCGCGACTACGTCCACGTCTCGGACGTGGCCCGCGCCCTCGAGGCGCTCGCCGACGAGCGCTGCCGCGGCGCGTACAACGTCGGGACGGGACGGTCGTTCTCGTTCAACGAGACCGTCGCGCTGCTCAACGACGCGCTCGGCACCGACATCGACCCCGTCTACGAGCCCGTCCCCCTCGAGAACTACAACTACCGACAGCGCGCCGACGCCACGAAGCTCCGCGAGGCGACGGGGTGGGAGTCGACGGTCCCGTTCGAGGAGGGCGTCGAGCGGGTCTGTGCGCCGTACCGGGACGACTGAGGCGAGACTCCCGGCGGGAGACGCCGGCGCGGGAGACCCCCGGCGGGGCGCCTGCCGGTGGGGGCGCCCGACCGGCGAGTGCCGGCCCCGGGACTGAAGGCACGTCCCCGCGAACCCGGACCGATGCCCCGGACTGTCGAGGTCATCGGCGCGCCCGCGGACTACGGCGCGAACCGCCGCGGCGTGGACATGGGCCCGTCTGCCATCCGGTACGGCGGCCTGCCGGACCAGCTGGCCAGTGCGTCCGTGGACGTCGCCGACCGCGGCGACCTCTCCGTCACGCGCGCGGAGCAGGCCGGCCACGGGCCGCTGGCGCGCCCGGAGGGCGACACGGACCGACCCGGCGACGGTCCGTCCGACACCGACGCGGCCGTGGACGGCCGCGCCCGCTTCCTCCCGCAGGTCAGAGACGTCTGCGAGCGCCTGCGGGAGCGGGTCGCCGACGCGCTCGCGGCCGGCCGGTTCCCGCTGGTGCTCGGGGGCGACCACTCCATCGCCATCGGGACGCTGGCCGGCGCGGGTGCGGACGTGGAGTCGCTCGGCGTGCTCTGGTTCGACGCCCACGGCGACTTCAACACGCCGGCGACCACCCCCTCTGGCAACGTCCACGGGATGAGCCTCGCGGCCGCGCTCGGGCGGGGGACATTCGCCGACCGGGCGTGGGCCCGGACCGGCGCCCTCGACCCCGCGAACGTCGCGCTCGTCGGCCTCCGCGACCTCGACCCGGGCGAACGCACCGCGCTCCAGAACAGCGACGCCTCGGCGTACACCATCTCCGACGTCGACGACCGCGGCCTCGGCACCGTCGTGGACGAGGCCCTGGCCGTCGCGAGCGACGGCGTCGACGCGCTCCACGTCAGTCTCGACCTCGACTGGCTCGACCCGAGCGTCGCCCCCGGCGTCGGGACCCAGGTCCGCGGCGGCGTGACCTACCGCGAGGCCCACTCCGCGATGGAGGCCGTCGCGAGCCACCACGAGGAGACGGGACTGGTCGCGTCGATGGAGCTGGTCGAGGTGAACCCCACGCTCGACCGGCACAACGAGACCGCGGAACTCGCCGCCGAACTGGCCGCGAGCGCGCTGGGCAAGCGAGTGCTCTGAGGGCGCCGGGGAGGCTCAGGCCGCGTCCCCGTCCGCTGCGGGCTCGTCCGGACCGGACGCTGCCGCGCCGTCGCCGTCCCCATTTGCTGCGGTCGCCCGCGGCACGACGTCGACGCTGGCGACCGCGTCGCCGGCGGCGACGTCCATGACGACGACACCCTGCGTGTTGCGACCGACCGAGGAGACGTCGTCGACTGCGATGCGCATGATCTGCCCGTCGGCCGAGACCACGACCAGCTCGTCGTCGGCCTCGACGCGCTCGACCGCGGCGACGGGACCGTTGCGGTCACCGGTCTTGACGTCGACGAGACCCTTCCCGTAGCGGGACTGGCGGCGGTACGCCGAGAGCGGCGTGCGCTTGCCGTACCCGTTCCGGGTGACGGTGAGGAGGTCGGCGTCGTCCTCGGGGTCGGCCGCGACGAGGCCGACCACGCCCTGCCCCTCCTCGAGCTCGATGGAGTTGACCCCGCGGGCGGTCCGCCCCATCGAGCGGGCCTCCTCCTCCGCGAAGCGGATGGCCCGACCGTCGGAGCTCTCGACGAGGAGGTCCCGCGTGCCGTCGGTGACGGCGACGTCGACGAGCGCGTCGCCCTCCTCCAGCTTCGCGGCGATGATCCCCGTCGAGAGCACGCTCTCGAAGGCCGACGCGGGCGTGCGCTTGACGTAGCCGTTGCGGGTGACCATCGTGAGGAACTCCTCCTCGCCGAAGTCGTCGGTGTTGACCACGGCGGTGATCTCCTCGTCGCGGTCGAGGTCGAGGAGGTTCACCGCCGACTTCCCGCGGGCCGTGCGGGACATCTCCGGGATCTCGTAGGTCTTCAGCTGGTAGACCTCGCCGTGGTTCGTGAAACAGAGGAGGTAGTCGTGGGTGTTCGCGCAGAACACCTTCGAG